>JALRCN010000230.1 GCA_023257295.1 Nitrosomonas sp.
GATAATATCGGCAACGCTTTCGGCTTGTATCAGATCGATTTTATCGTTGAGATAAGCACGCAGGGTGAATTCGCCCGGTTGCGCCAAACGCGCGCCCGCCGATAAGCAGCGATTCAGCAATAAATGCATAACTGCCGGGCCGCCGTGGCCTTGCAGTTCCAGTACGTCTTCCCCTGTGTAAGAGTGCGGTGCCGGGAAATAAAGCGCGATACCTTGGTCGATAATGTGGCCGGTATCGCCGATGAAGTTGCTGAGACTGGCGTAACGGGGTTTTGGGAGCTTTCCCAGAATCGCTACGGCGAGATTTGTTAGATTGTTGCCGGAGATGCGAATGACGCCAACACCGCCACGACCTGGCGGCGTTGCAATGGCTGCAATTGTGTCGGTGTTAGCTTTCAATCATTTGGTATCGTGCTGGAAATCTTGGCACCGGACATCGGGAAACTCGATGCCGGGATTGGTTGTTAGGGAAACGCTGAGTAATTGGTTGGGTAAGCGATATGCCGCGTTGGGTGGTGCTAGAAAATTCGCCTATCAATACGATATGTCTAATTTTTGCGTTCCATCCGTCTTGTTCAACGAATTATTCAGCGTTCCCTTAGGTTTTTTTCCTGGGTTTCCGCGCAACCACACTGACTTTTGCCTTTGCTGCCGTTGGCTTGGCAGGGATTTTGGCCTTCTTGGTAGGCGTTGCTGACGGAGATTCTTCGGATTTTTGATCTTGTGCGGAAACCGCTTCGGCTTGTTCCGTCGCTACCACTTTTTCATCCGCTGGTTCCGCAATCGCGTCGGGCAATTGAAGATTTTCTTTTTCGGATTCGGGTTTGTTTTTTATTTTTCTCTTGTTCTTTTCCTTATTGGTACTGGCTTCCGCTTTGTTTTCGTACATGCGGGTGATTTGCCACTGCTGTGTGATGGAAAGAATATTGTTGCACAGTGAGTACAGCACCAGACCTGCCGGGAAAAAGAAGAAGAAAATGCTGAATGCAATCGGCATGATCTGCATTACTTTAGCTTGAATCGGATCGGTCGGTGTCGGACTAAGCTTTGATTGCACCCACATCGATATACCCATGATGACGGGGAGAACATAATATGGGTCCGGCACCGACATGTCGGTAATCCACAGCGCAAAAGGCGCATAACGCAATTCAACCGCGGCCAATAACGTCCAGAACAATGCGATGAATACCGGGATTTGTACCAGTATCGGCAAGCATCCGCCCATCGGATTGATTTTTTCTTCCTTGTAGAACTCCATCATCGCTTGATGCATGCGCTGGCGATCGCTCGCGTATTGTTCGCGGATTCGTTGCAATTTCGGTGTAACGACTCGCATTTTTGCCATCGAACGGTAACCGGCGGCAGACAATGGGAAGAAAATCAACTTGACGGTCAGCGTCAATAGGATAATTGCCGCTCCCCAGTTGTCCGTCCAGTCATGATAAAAGGATAGCAGCCAGAATAACGGAACGGCCAATATCGTCAGCCAGCCGTAATCGACGGTCAATTCAAGTCCCGGTGCCAATTCTGCCAGTTTATTCTGTTCTTGCGGACCGGCATAAAACGGCATCGTGATAGTTTTGCTTTCGCCAGACTCAATCGCGCCAACCGGTGCAATAACCCCCGCCGTATACTGGTTGTGGGCCAGACGTTTAGCGAAATATTCGCGCGGTGTGTTTTGCGGCGGCAGCCAAGCTGTCAGGAAATAATGTTCCAGCATCGCAATCCAGCCGTTATCGGCATTGGGCGGATATTCCGCTTTATTTTTGTCCAGATCGGAAAATTTGATTTTCAGGAATTTTTCTGCATCGGTGTACATCGCCGTCCCAGTATACGAATGAACCAAAGTGCTAGAACCTGAAGGATCATTGGCATCGCGTAACATCTGGAAGTACGAGAACGGAATTATCGTGGCATCGCTGTGATTGACAATTTCAAACTCTACGTCAATGACATAACTGCCGCGATGGAATGTGAAAATTTTAGCTACTTGGATACCGTCTTCTTCCGGCGCCAAGAGACGCACCACCACTTTATCCTGACCGGATTCCAGACGATAATCATAGTTATTGGAATCTACAGTATATTTTGTTTTGTGACTGGGTAGATTTGTTCCGATCAAACCGGATTGTGCAACGTGAAACCGCGCCGTTTTATCTAATAACAGTTCGTAAGGTTTGCTCGGATCTTCTCGCGACGGATGCTCAATCAGCCCCAACTGGCGTATATCGCCGCCAGCCGTGTCGATTTCGGCAACCACCATATCGGTCGTTACCTTAATTTTTTCACCGATAGCAAATAAATTAGGAGTAATCGACGGATTGATTCCTTCAATTTCCGAAGCCGTTCCGGATCCCACTGCAGAGGCGGATAATTCGTCGCCCGGTACAGGCAGCGGATCGTGGCGCTGATTTGCAGCTGTTGAGTCGGTCGACGACATTACTTGGGAAACCGGTGGATACAGTTCTTTTTGCCAGGCATCCCATAAAAATAGTAATGACGTGGAAAAAATAATGATTAATACAAGTCGTTTCGTTTCCATTATTTATTTAATCGGGTAAGTTTTTCAGCTATAACGCTTGAATCGTGTGATTTTTCAAGCAACATATTATTCTCGCGGCAAGTTACGGGACGGGTTCGTAGCCCCCTTTGTTCCATGGGTTGCATCGCAAGATGCGCCATACGCTCAATCGCGTTCCACGTATCAAACCGTATTTTTGATAGGCTTCGCATGCATATTGCGAGCAGGTTGGACTAAAGCGGCACGAAGGCACCAGAAGAGGGCTGATACAATACTGATAGAATTTGATGAGAGCGATAATTAATCGTGACATTGCCGCAATTGAATCATGAGTAATTTCATTTCAGTGACGAGTTTTATCGAATCTTTCTTGTTTACGGAACGCTTCAATCGTACCACCCAGTCCATCTTTGTAGTCTGATCGCAAGAACGGTGATGACGGAACGTTTCCCGCAGTATCCGCTTAACCCAGTTGCGCTTGACTGCGCGCTGTTCAATTTTTTTGGAAACGATTAATCCAAGCCTGGCATGGCCGAATTCATTCGGTTTTGTATAAACCTGAATGAATTCCCCGTTGATTTGGTGCTTCAGATTAAATACTGCAGTAAATTCAGCAGGTTTATGCAACCTGCAGTATTTTGGCAGAGTAAAAGTTTCAATAAGTTTACAAAATTATCTAATTAAACACCCAGTCTTGCGCGGCCTTTAGCTCGGCGAGCGCGTATAACTGCAGCGCCGCCGCGAGTTTTCATTCGAACTAAGAATCCATGAGTACGCTTTCTTTTAGTTACTGAAGGTTGAAAAGTACGTTTCATTTTTGTCTCTAAATTAATCTGGTCAATAGAACCGCGTATTACAACTTGTTATGGGTGTTGATGTCAATATTTTTCGCAAACGGCAGCGAGAATTTTGCCGGATTTATCAATCGCTGCGGGCCGGGTAAGAAAGCGGCTGCATATTTTTGCTGCTTTGAGGCGCATGATGCGACCGGCAAACGAAACAGTTTTTCCGGATTACGGCCTTTGCCGGAATGACAAATATTCAGCGTTTCCCTAATAACCGGTGTTGTGCGTGTGAAGCTGTGTCTGAGTGCGTGAGCCTGAAATCAAAACAGGGATGCCGCTTTTTTCGAGAATGGCTTTATCCAATGCATCTTGATCGATCTCAAAATCGGGCGGAATGACTTTGCCGCTGTTGAGCATCAGGAAATCGGTAACGGCGGTAATCGCCATTTGCCGGTAATCAGCATATTTTTGTTCCTCTTCTTCCAGGGGAGGGTGTAGTTCGATGAAAAGGGAATCCAATAACCAACCCAGTTTGATCGGTTGATTAACGACTTGAACTTGTGTGCCGACCGGTACTTTATCGAATAAGGCTTCTATGTCTTCCGGATACATACGGATGCATCCAGCGGAAACGCGCATGCCAACGCCAAACGGTTTGATCGTGCCATGGATCAGATAGCTGCCGCTGCCGATACTTAGGCGCATGGCGTGCCGCCCCAGCGGATTGGTCGGGCCGGGAGGGACGATGCTGGGGTAGGGAGGTTCGCCATTGGCGATTCGATCCATTTGCAGCGATTTGGGAGGAATCCAGGTCGGATCTTTCTTTTTTTCGACTATCCTTGATACACCCAAAGGCGTCACCCAATCCATTCTGCCGATTCCCACAGGGTGTGTGATTACTTTCGGTTTTTCGCCTTTTTGCGACTCGGGAAAATAATAGACCCGCATTTCCGCCAAGTTGACTACCAATCCTTTACGTTCGGCGAGCGGGATGATATAGCGGCTTGGTAAGATGACTTTTGCGCCATCTTCCGGCATCCAGCGGTCGACATTCGGATTGGCCAGTAAGATTTCGATTTGTCCGATATCGTAGCGGCGGGCGATGTCCAGTAAGGTTTCTTCGCGGCTGGCTTCGGTGGTCTTGATTTGTCCGAATATGTCGATTCCCGGCGGCGGAAGCGTCCAGGTTTCGGCGCGCACCGAAGGAATGACAGCGAGTTGGGTGATAGTAAGAATGAATAATAGGTGTTTATACATAAGTCATGCCTATACGATGGGGCGGAATCGGGTTTAAAAAAACAGTGCGGTTCAAAGGATAATATAAATATTCTAATTGGAAATGGGAAAAACACGCATTTAAATTTGTCTTTTTGATTTTTGGCGTTCTGTCGCAGTTACCGTTCGTGGCATGAGTTTTTACTTGGTGAAACTTAGGGTAGGTTGTTTTTTGTCAATACAGTGTTCTCGGCGACCGATAATGTGTCGGGATAATCTTTGCTGTAATGTAAGCCACGGCTTTCGCAGCGGCGTAGCGCGCATTGCACGATCAGATCGGCACTGTCGACGAGATTGCGCAATTCCAGTAAATCGCTGGTCACGCGAAAATTGGCATAATATTCGTTGATTTCCTCGTGCAGCAACGCGATTCGATGTTGCGCGCGTTGCAATCGTTTGGTCGTTCTTACGATGCCGACATAATTCCACATGAAACGGCGAAGTTCATCCCAGTTGTGAGCGATGACCACTTCTTCATCGGCATCGGTAACGCGACTTTCATCCCAATCAGGGAGTGTCGGCAGATCGATTGCTGGTTGATTGACGATGTCTTTGGCCGCCGCTTGCGCGAATACCACGCATTCCAACAGCGAGTTGCTGGCCAATCGATTGGCGCCGTGTAAACCGGTGTGTGCCGTTTCGCCGATTGCGTACAGATTGTCCAAGCCGGTTCTGCCGTTTTGATCGGTAACGACGCCGCCGCAAGTGTAGTGTGCGGCGGGAACGACCGGAATGGGCTGCGCGGTTATGTCGATGCCAAGCTCCAGGCAGCGGGCATAAATGGTTGGAAAATGCGATTTTAGAAAGCTGGCCGGTTTGTGGGTAATATCTAAGTAAACGCAATCCAATCCACGTTTTTTCATCTCAAAATCGATTGCGCGGGCAACAATATCGCGCGGCGCCAATTCGGCGCGCGGATCGTGTTGCAGCATGAAGCGGTCGCCATTCGGTAGCCGCAATAATCCGCCTTCGCCGCGTACCGCTTCGCTGATCAAAAATGATTTGGCATGCGGGTGATAAAGGCAGGTCGGATGAAATTGAATGAATTCCATATTCGCGATTTGGCAGCCTGCCCGCCAACCCATGGCAATGCCGTCACCGGTCGCGGTATCCGGATTGGTGGTATAGAGATAAACCTTACTGGCACCGCCTGTTGCCAATGCGGTGTTTTGCGCTGTAAAAGTAGATACCTTATCGTGCTTTTTATCGAGCACATACGCACCGAAGCATCGCTTGCGATCTGTTGCGGCACAACCGGCCAATTTATCGCTGATAATTAAATCGATTGCGATGTGATTTTCAAAAATGGAAATATTCGGATGCGCGCGAATTTTTTGTATGAGCGTTTGTTGAATTGCCTTGCCGGTAGCGTCGCCGCTATGGAAGATGCGGCGCATGCTATGACCGCCTTCCTGTGTCAGGTGATAGCCCGTTTCATTGTCTTGATCGCCGGTGAAGTTAACGCCTTGATTGATGAGCCAATGAATAGCATCGGCAGCATTTTCGGTTACCAAGCGGGTGATATTTTCGTCGCATAATCCGGCACCAGCGATCAGTGTGTCGTGGATATGTTTCTGTGGTGAATCGTCGTTTGCCAGCGCTGCCGCAATGCCGCCTTGTGCCCATGAACTGGCACCGGAATCTGCGGTTAATTTGGTGACGATACAGATTTTTTTATGCGGCGCTAAATGCAGAGCTAGCGTGAATCCCGCCAGCCCGCTGCCGATGATGAGCATGTCAAAATGATTGCTTTGCATTAAATTTGTCTATTAGGATACTTGATGTTTGCGGCAGCGGTTGTGTAATCCATATAATCCGTGCTGTAGGCGTCATTGATGCGTGATGCCGAAACGGAAAATAAAATAGTGAACTAATCAACAGGGTTAATTGTCTTTAATGGGAATTGCATGCAATAACAAGATTCCCGAGATTCGTTAGGATAGGTATACTTGCTCCGTTATGTCATTATGCTACATTTAACGGGGCAAGAAAAAATTATAATTCTTTTGAAATACTCAGGGATTGAGTGGTATGGGTGATCGGGAGATCGATCAACAATTGGTAGAGAGAGTTCAAGGCGGAGATAAGCATGCATTTGATCTGCTGGTCATAAAATATCAACGTAAGCTGGCGCGTTTATTATCGCAATTTATCCGCGATCCGGCCGAGGTTGAGGATGTTACACAGGAAGCCTTCATCAAAGCATATCGAGCATTGCCGTCTTTTCGCGGCGATAGCGCTTTTTATACGTGGCTATATCGGATCGGGGTTAATACTGCAAAGAATTTTTTAGTGTCGCAGGGACGTAAATTGCCGACCTTACAGGGCTTCGATAATGAGGATATGGAAGATTTTGAGAGTAATGTATTATTAAAAGAAGTTAATACCCCTGAAAGTGAGTTGATGAGCCAGCAAATCGCTCAAACAGTCAACCAGACGCTTGATTCATTACCGGAAGAATTGCGAACAGCTATTGTTTTGAGAGAAATCGACGGATTAAGTTATGAAGAAATTGCCAATATTATGAATTGTCCAATCGGGACTGTGCGTTCGCGCATATTCCGCGCACGCGAAGCGATATCTGAACAGTTGCGTCCTTTGCTAGGGACGAGTAAAGACAAGAGGTGGTAAGGTGAAAAATATAGTTTCGGAATTAATGGATGGTGAGCTGGATCGGCAGAATGTAATACACATTCTTGAAGCAATAAAAAAAGATCGCGAATTGCAAGAAGAATGGAATACTTATCATTTGATCGGTGATACCCTGCGACAATCGTCCCGCTTATCGATGAATATATCTTCCAGTATCAACCAGAAATTAAAAACCGAACCCACTGTTTTTTCCCCCGCAGTATCAAGCCATCGTAATGAATCAAACAGCAGTAGTAACGACAGAAAACAGAAATACAAGGTGTTCGCTTTTTCGATAGCAGCCTCTGTGATTGCGATGATTTCAGGGGGCGTCATCATGAATCACTTATATGAGCCTCGGCAGATGATGGTTGCCGAACAATCAATACAAGACCATAGCTTCTCAGCTACACCAATCATGATTTCAACGCCGTCAACAGTACACCGTTATGCGCATCCTCCGGTTGAGATTAACGATTATTTGTTTGTGCATAGGGAATTTTCTCCCGGGATAACGATGCGCGGACATGTGACCAACATAAATAGCGTACCCGAATATTACGAAAGACATGGTAGATGATTAGTCGCAAGGTTTTCGCACTATTTTTTCTATCCATCCTCTGTTTCCAAACAGCATCGGCGCAAGAATTATCGCGTTCCACTGAAGGCGCGCTGGCATGGTTGACGAAAATGGCCAATGCCCCGCGTCAATATAATTATGCGGGAACGTTTGTTTACTATGCGGATAGTCATATGGAAACATCGTATATTGCGCATAAGACGGATGCTTCCGGTGAGCGTGAGCGAATTGAGGTATTGGATGGTATGCCGCGAATTGTTTTTCGCAATAACGATGAAATGAAGTGTTATTTGCCGGAAAGCAGGAAAATTTATACGGAAAAACGCTGGTTCCGGAAATTCTTTCCGGATTTTATGCCGCAGCCGGTTGAAAATATCGATGACAATTATCTGGTAAAAGAGATTAAGCGCGAGCGAATAGCCGATCGGGAAGCTCAAGTATTGATGCTGATTCCGAGAGATTCATTGCGTTATGGCCATCAATTCTGGATCGATGTCGATACGGGATTGCTGCTGAAGGTTTCAGTGGCGCAAGGCAACGATGTCATTGAGCAATTTTCATTTGCGCAATTGCGGGTAGATCATGATATTGAAGTTGGCGAAGTAACTCCCGATCAAGCGATGGTTTCCGGCGAATGGAAAACCACAAATCTAATCACCGCTATTTTGAATAAAAATGAATTAAGGTGGGAAATTACCCATCTTCCGGCCGGATTCAAGAAATTGGATGAAATGAAAAGAAATTTGACGGAAAAAACAACGCTGGTAGATCACATTGC
>JALRCN010000234.1 GCA_023257295.1 Nitrosomonas sp.
ATCTATGCCGGTGACGCCTCTCGGATACAAAATAACAGATAGCGCAATGGACGTTCAGCAAACCGCGATGCAATCCAAGATTATCGGCGTCGTCCAATTGAAGGGTGGCGCCGGGCGTTCGACGATAGCGACCAATGTGGCGGCAGCCTTGTCGCAGCAGTTCCCGGTTACGCTGATCGATTGTGATCTGCCCCAGGGCACCAGCGCATCCTGGGGGGCGATCAGAGCGGAAAATGGGCGGATGGGTAATTTACACATCGCTACTGCATCGGATCATCGGGAATTGATCGACAAGGTTCGGGAATTCAGCCGGACGCAAGCCTTTATTCTCATCGATGGGCCGCCGCGCGTTGCCGAGATTACGCGCGCCATTCTGGTGATGAGCGATTTATGTTTGCTGCCCTTGGGAGCGAGCGCCGCAGAAATCTGGGCGTTGTCCGATTTGTACGCGACAATCGACGAAGCGCGCCGGGATCGTTATCAAGCGGATGCGCGCATCGTATGGAATCGCTATCGCAAGCAAACGCGCTCGGCCAGGGAATTCAGCGACGCAGTGCAAGAAGAAATGGCGTTGCCGCAATTGCAATCCCATTTGAGTTTTCGCGTGGCATACAGCGATGTATTGGCGCGGGGGTTGTGGGTGGGTGAATGGCATGACCAAACCGCCAAGAGTGAGATTAATGCGCTGACGGCTGAAATCGCGGCATGTTTGGATGCAGACTGTCCGCAGATATTCTCCGGCAGTCATCGCATTAAATAGGAACCGGTATGGCGGCTAAAAAAACAGAGCACGAAACACAGGGAAGCGCCAAGCGAATAGCGGCTAGTATTCGTAAGCCCGTGTTGCCGGCGGCAAACAAACTGGAGCAGGCGCTGCAATTTGCGCAGAAATCGCCGTCCCCGGAAAGGCCTATTGAAGAATCGGTTGCGGCATCAGCTCCTTTGCCCGAAGTCCACGCGGTTGAGCCATCGCCGAATCCCGATCGAGCGCATCCCGGAATAAGCGCATGGTCGTTGATGCCCAAGAGCAGCGAAGAACGGCAGGTGTTACAAGCGCGCGCTAAAGTTTTCGCAAAACGAGAGCAGCAGCAGGATGTTGAAGTGCGCGAACAGTATATCCGCTTTCGCCTGGGCGAGGCGGCGATGTATGGCATATCCTATGCCAGTATGGAGGAGATTTTGCCGGTAGCGAAGGTATCGCGGGTGCCGTGCACGCCGGATACTATCGCCGGCATCGTCAACTACCGGGGTGAGTTGCTGACCGTGCTTGATTTGAAGCAAGTCTTTAGCATCAAGAACGATGACCGGCCAGCGAAATCCTGGATTCTGGTGATCAAGGAAGGCAGGCTGAAGGCCGGATTAGTAGTGGACGAAGTGGACGATAACGATGAATTCGCGCCTGCGCAATTATCGCCGCCGCTGGATGGCAACGAGTTGGTGCGGGGAATTCATCAGGGAAAGGTGGTGATTCTGAGTGCCGCTTCGATATTTGCGCATCCGGCGCTGAATATCGATGAATCGGTGGATTAGGGACACGCTGATTAATTCGGCGAACGAGATGAAGCACGAGGCGCACGGAACGCAGCGACCGAGACCTATCGACAAGATAGACGAGACAACGAGTACCGTGCAACGAAGTGATTCGCTCGCACAGCCAATAAATCAGCGTTTTCTTAGCAGGCTTGTTGGAGTGTTTCCGGTCTTAGGGTTAACCAAGGCATGTTGAGTTTGTAACATTTTTGAGGATCGCGGGTATGAAAAAAATTGATATAAAAACGACCGACGAAGTGCATGCGGACTGCCAGAGTCAAATGGAGGCGCTGAACAGGTCGCATTGCATCCTGGAGCTGGGTCTGGATGGGTCGATTCTGACAGCCAATGCCAATTTTCTGGATTTGTTGGGTTATGCCCTGAAAGAAATCAAGGGTAAGCATCATCAGATTTTTATGGATCCGGCCTATGTCGACAGTGACGAATATCAGACGATGTGGACATCCATTCAGCAGGGGAAAGATGCTGCGGGAGAATGCAGGTGGTTGAATAAGAAAGGCGGCGAGGTTTGGTTGCAGGTCAGTTATAACGTGATCCGGGATAAAACCGATGAACCGGTCAGAGTCATGCAGCTGGCCAGAGACGTCACCGGCGATAAGATCGTGCGCTTGGCACGGGAGGCCGAATACAAGGTGCTGTCCGATATTGTGAATATCACCAGTATCGTTTCACATGCGGACTTGCGCGGCAATATCACGGATATCAATGAAAAATATATACAAGTTTCCCAATACAACCGGGATGAATTGATCGGCAGCCCGCACAGCATCACCCGCCATCCGGATATGCCTAAATCC
>JALRCN010000016.1 GCA_023257295.1 Nitrosomonas sp.
GTGCGTGAATTCGCAAAACCATTTCTCGAATTGCTGGGCGGCGTGCCAACGGTTGTATACGGTTACTTTGCATTGTTATTTGTGACTCCTTTGCTACAGATTATATTTCCGGAATTGCCAGGTTTTAATCTCTTATCCGCCGGTTTGGTGATGGGGATCATGATTATTCCGTATGTCAGTTCCATGACCGAAGATGCGATGCGTGCGGTTCCGATGAATTTGCGCGAAGGATCCTATGCCATGGGCGCAACGCGATTCCAAACCGCCATTCGGGTTGTTATGCCTGCAGCCTTCTCCGGCATTGCAGCAGCGTATATTTTAGGTATTTCACGTGCGGTGGGCGAAACCATGGTGGTGGCGATTGCCGCAGGCATGCAGCCCAATTTGACGTGGAATCCGATGGAGCCAGCAGCTACAATAACTGCGTATATCGTTCAAGTCAGTCTGGGGGATTTGCCACATGGAAGCATTGGCTATCAGACCATATTTGCAGCAGGCTTGACGTTATTGTTGATTACATTGGCATTCAATATCATCGGGCATATGCTCCGGAAACGATATCGGGAGATTTATTAGCTGATGACTCGGTTTTCTCAGTAAAGCGCATTGTCAGTCCAGTCTGTAATATGAAAAATGTAAATGACATAGAAGAAATAAGAAAGATTATCAGCTTGCATAAAAGATGGGATTTCATCTTTATGATAGCCGGTGTTCTTGCGCTCATGATTGCGGTTTTAACGTTCATGGCGCTATTTGCGCATATGCTGATAGACGGAATGCCACGGCTGAATTGGGAGTTCTTTACCTCGTTCCCATCGCGCAGAGCGGAATCGGCAGGCATTTTGTCAGCTTGGGTGGGTACGACTTTAGTGATGCTGGTTACAGCCATGGCGGCGGTTCCATTGGGAATAGGGGCCGGTGTTTATTTGGAAGAATATGCACCCAAAAACTTATTCACCGAAATCATTGAGATTAATGTAACCAACTTAGCCGGTGTGCCATCGATCATTTATGGCTTACTTGCATTGGGTTTGTTTGTTTATCAATTAGGCTTCGGACAAAGTATTTTGGCGGCGGGTTTGGCGTTGGCATTGCTGATTTTGCCGGTGGTGATTGTAGCAACACGAGAGGCGATTCGCGCGATTCCGGTTTCTATCCGCGAAGGCGCTTATGCGCTCGGCGCAACAAAATGGCAAACGGTTTCCGATCATTTGCTGCCTTATTCTTCCGCCGGTATTCTCACGGGGATCATTATCGGCTTGGCGCGCGCAATCGGTGAAACAGCGCCGATAATTACTATCGGTGCATTGACATTTATTGCTTTTCTGCCGCCCTCCCCAATCAAGCAAGAATTTCCTTATGTTTCTTTTGAGTGGTTAACTGCGCCTTTTACTGTCATGCCGATCCAAATGTTCAACTGGGTGTCGCGTCCGGAAGAGGCGTTTCAATTGAATGCCGCCGCCGCAGGGCTGGTTCTGGTGGTTATGACATTGACGATGAACGGGCTGGCGATTTATTTGCGCTACCGAATGCGAAAAAATATTAAGTGGTAATATGCAAAATAATACTGAACAAAGCGAAAACGCTGCAGCATATAAATCCGAAGTCAGAAATCTCAATTTCTATTACGGCGAGTTTAATGCGCTAAAAAGCATCGATATGGTGTTGCACGATAAAAAGATTACCGCGCTCATCGGCCCGTCCGGGTGCGGGAAATCGACATTTTTGCGCTGTTTTAATCGTATGCACGACCTGTACTCGGGCAATCGGTATGAAGGGGAAATTATTCTGCATCCGGACGATGTCAACATATTGGCCGCCAATGTCGATCCCATCGAAGTGCGGATGAGGATAAGCATGGTGTTTCAGAAACCCAATCCGTTTCCGAAATCGATCTATGAGAATGTCGCTTACGGGTTACGCGTAAGGGGAATCAAACAAAGAGCTATCCTGGATGAAAAAGTGGAATCGGCATTACGCAATTCCGCTTTATGGGACGAGGTGAAAGATCGTTTGCACGATCTTGCTTTTAATCTCTCCGGAGGGCAGCAGCAGCGACTCTGCATCGCGCGTGCATTGGCAACCGATCCGGAAATATTGCTGTTCGATGAACCCACTTCGGCATTGGATCCGATTGCGACCGCAAGCATCGAGGAATTAATTACCGATTTGAAGAGCAAGGTGACGATCCTGATCGTTACGCACAACATGCAGCAAGCAGCCAGAGTTTCCGACTACACGGCTTATATGTATCTAGGTGAGTTGATCGAATTTAATGTGACGGATACCATTTTCATCAAGCCGAAAAATAAACAAACGGAAGACTATATCACCGGCAGATTCGGTTGACCGATCGGTGGTTTCGATCGCGAATGTCATTGTTCCTCGTTAAGATTTTTTAATCACAATTAAACTGTAGATTCAATTAATCATGACCGTACGTACCCGCTTTGCACCCAGTCCAACCGGTTATCTTCATATCGGCGGTGCGCGCACTGCTCTGTTTTCCTGGGCTTATGCGCGCAAGCACGGCGGTAAATTCATATTGCGAATCGAAGATACCGATCTGGAGCGCTCAACGCAGCAATCGATCCAGGCGATTCTGGACGGCATGGCATGGCTTGCATTGGATTACGATGAAGGACCGTTTTATCAAATGCAGCGATTGGCGCGCTATCACGAAATCGCCGAATACTTATTGCAAAATAACCATGCGTATTATTGCTATGCGAGCAAAGAAGAGCTGGAGGAAATGCGCGAGCAGCAATTGGCAGCCGGTTTAAAGCCTCGTTACGATGGCCGTTGGCGCGACAGTAAAAAAATGCCGCCTGCGGGCGTCAAGCCGGTGCTGCGGTTTAAAAATCCGCTGGACGGATATGTCGCATTTAACGATCAAATCAAGGGACGGATTACCGTTGCCAATAGCGAATTGGATGATTTGGTATTGCTGCGCGGCGACGGTGTGCCGACTTATAACTTCAGCGTGGTTGTGGACGATCTGGATATGCAAATCACACACGTGATACGCGGTGATGATCATGTCAATAACACACCGCGTCAGATCAATATCCTAAAAGTACTCAATGCATCCTTGCCGGAATATGCGCATGTGCCGATGATATTGGGTGCCAATGGGGAACGGTTATCCAAACGCCACGGCGCGGTATCGGTGATGCAATACCGCGACGACGGCTATTTGCCCGAGGCGCTGCTAAATTATCTTGCGCGATTGGGATGGTCGCACGGCGATGAGGAAATTTTTAGCCGCGAGCAGCTAGTGGAATGGTTCGATCTCGCGGCGATCAGCCGCTCACCGGCCAAATTCAATCCGGAAAAACTGCAATGGATTAACCAACAATACCTAAAAAGCGCCGATAATGGGCGGTTGGCTGAATTGGTTACCCCATTTCTGGCAAAAGACAATTGCAACATCGACGATGGGCCGGATTTGATACCTGTCGTGGATTTGTTGAAAGAGCGCGTCAATACCGTTGAAGAATTGGCGGATGCCGCCGTTTATTTTTATCGACCGTTAGAACCGGCCGATGAATTGAAATTGTTGCACTTCACGGCAGAAGTCAAACCGATACTCGTGGATTTAATAGCAAGATTCAATCGAATCGAATGGACGCGCGAAACGATTCACCAGGAAATCAAAGCCGCAGCAAAGCAATACGACGTCAAATTACCGAAGATCGCCATGCCGCTTAGAGTGATGGTTACCGGCGAAATCCACACCCCTTCGATCGATGCGGTGCTGGCATTATTAGGCCGCGAGGAAACGCTCGCACGAATGAATTGTCGCCTTGGCTATTTCCCGGAAGCGTAACGCATAACGCGAGAATCAGGCACGGCAACATCATCGCCTCACCTCGAAGGTAAAACAAATTTGCCGGAAAGCGATATCTGGTTTATTCTTGCCCCCGCATCGAAAGCAATTGCAGGAGAAATGACCGAGTGGTTGAAGGTGCACGCCTGGAAAGCGTGTGTACGGCTCAAACCGTACCGCGGGTTCGAATCCCGCTTTCTCCGCCACTGTACCTTCCACACTCATCCAAGATAATCCACGAAACATAGCGACAAAACAGTTCTTAAAGAAATTTCATTCCGCAGCAATCCGTAAAAATCCGCTAGAAGCCAGTCAAAAAATGTGGTAAAAAAACGTAGTAACTTTTTTTACTGACCTGGTCAAGTAAAACCGGACACTCCAGTTAAGCTGCTTTCATCGATTTTGCCGCTTCTGCTTCATATTGGTTTGAGCTTTTGTAATCCAAGTATGAAGCAGTCTTTGGTTGTTATAAAACACGGCGGTATACTGCAAAATATCCTGCTGTGCTTCATAGCTGGTTTGGTAATGTTGCCATTGACAACGTTTCTGCTTGAG
>JALRCN010000021.1 GCA_023257295.1 Nitrosomonas sp.
CAGCGACCGAGACATATCGATAAGATAGGTGAGGGAGCGAGTGCCGCGCTACGAAGTGATTCGCCCGTACAGTCAATTAATCAGCGTTTCCCTTATTCTTTTTGCTGCCACTGCCCGTTAAGCTGAATCCAAGTTCCGGCAGGAACTTTTCTGATAATTTCTTCCGCATATACTTTGCCGACCTGCTCAATAGGAACGTTCTGTGCAGCCGCCTTTTCTTGGTAAATCGCTCGCCGCTTGGCATTGATTTCGTCCGCATCGGCTTGTGCGCCGGGTTCCTTGGCAACGGCATAACCGTCATACCGCTCGCCGATGGCGCCGGAAGCGCGCAAATCCTCCAGCGTTCCCGCCGCAGTCTGTGTTGTACACAGCATCAGTGTCAGGAAAATAATACCGGTAATGGCCGACATCGGTTCGCAAGTTTTCATATTAGGGATACATCGCATAAGTTTTCTCCTGATTTTCGCTCTTAAGGAAACGCTGATTTATTGGCTGTACGAGCGAATCACTTCGTGGCGCGATACTCGCTCCCTCACCTATCTTATCGATATGTCTCGGTCGCTGCGTTCCGTGCGCCTCGTGCTTCATCTCGTTCACCGAATCAATCGGCGGCTCCTCAGAAAACACCGGGGTTGGCCGCAATATCTTTCTTTGCTTCATCTGCCAGCTTTACCCGGACATCGGCGTCCAGTTTGATGTTGAGGTTAATCGTAATCGGTTCCGATGGCGTTTCCACTTTGACAATGGGGGCGCACGCAATAACGGCAGCACACAAAAGCAATAACAATGTTCCGGAGATTGCTTTATTTATCATCTGATCAATTTTTCTCATGATCGCATTCCTCGTTGCTAATGAATCCAGTACCCGGTGAATCCGGAATCTGGTATTGAGCATTCTTGCTCCATGACGGTAATTTAGTGCAATCTCACTTAATGGAATCTGAATGACCCACCTAGAATTTCATCGGACAAGCGGTGGCCAAAGTCGATGGCTTTCAGAATTTTATCCAACCCAGCCTCGAATTTAATATTCAGCCGGAAATCTTGTCCGTCTTTCACCGCCGGATTGTTGCCCAGCAGGGAGAGCTTGACCGATAAATCATGGTTGGCGGATTTGTCGAAACGTACGGCCAGCTCGGTGTAATGAAAGTCTTGCAGCGCTTGTAACAGCAAATTCATTTCCTGTCCATCGGATGCTAAATATCGAGTCGCTTTCTCGGATTTAAAGTGCAGTACCCCCGGTGTTTTTGCAGTCAAATGACCGTCTTTAACCGTTATTCGATTTTTTGCCAGAGTCACCGGAATCTGTCCATCGAGACGGCCACTGCCAGCAAGACCTTCGATTTGAATCAAATCAAATAAAGCTTCCAAATCGAAATTACTGACGTGAATCGTGAGATTGGTATTCTCATCGGGGTCGATATTGATCGGTGCTACCGAGATCAAGCCATCCATCAAACGGAATTGCGCTTTTTCGAGCATAACATGCAAGGGATCTTGTCCGAGCCGATAATAAACGAGCAAATCCTCGATCGGGATACCCAAATCGATATGGCGGATAGCGATTGCTTGGTGCGGCAGGCTGCTGAAGGTCAATAAATCATCGATATGTAGCGATGCGTTTAAATCATTTACTTTGATTGCCTCGTGCATAAACGAAAAATCGCGCAGATCAAGAGATCCCAGGCTGCTTGCGATACCTTTTGTAGTCCATTTCAATTGGGCATTTGCATTCATTCGACCGATAACATCTGTCCATCGCCCGGACATGGGAAGCAACAAATCGGGTCGCAGACCATCGGGCGAGAAATTGATCGGTCCCAGTTCCGCCAGCAGCTTGCCCTCGCCATTATCCATTGCATGACTGGCGGTAACTTGAATATAACGAACTCCATCGGGTACTCCCCCACTGAGATTCAGCACGTATTCGGATGGTTCCGCAGTCGCCGCTTGTCTAATGCTGCCGGAGATCGATAGCGGTGTGAGCAGCGGTTGCGGTGCCTGAAATTGCAATTGTCCGATAGAAAAATTGGCGGCGTTGCCTAAGTCTGCATCGTTCCAATATGACGCAACCGAAATGTCTTTTGTTTCCAAATGCAATGGCGGTGACGTTAACGCAAGATCATCGATGATAATTCGGCCCTGATATTGATGTCGATCATTGATCTTTCCCGTGAAGGTTATTTTTCCCGGATGAACTTGCGCTTCGATTGCCGCAGCCTTCTTACGCTGAAGCAATACGGCGTGTTTTCCGGGCATCGCAACCACATTGTGTCGCAGAGACCATGTCGCGGCATGCCGGGTCAATTCAAAATCCGCCTGTACAAACGAAAGCTTTAGCGGCTCTTCGGTGCGCGCCGAGTGGACAGCTCCGATTTTCTCTACTGTCACTGTTGCGGCGTCTCGCAACCCAATATGCCAGGAGCTGGTTCTTCCGGTATCGATCTGTAGCGGCAATGCAGCGGTCAGTTGCCGGATTTGCGAAGATTCGGAGGCCCATTGCCCGTTTTCAATATCAATATCGAGTTTGCCGGTCCAGAAATCGGGCAATCCGAGTAAATTGCCGACAAAGATGGCGCGATCTATTTCGAGCTTGTTTGTAAAGCCATTCGCTGTTTTTTCGCTGAATAAAATATCCGAAAATACAAATTCGGTTTGCGCATTTTGCAGTTGCAGCGTCGCGACTTTAAAGGCCATATTGCCCGAGAATCCGCCGATGCTGAGTTCCGGTATTTTCAGCGCGCCCCCCGCTATCTGGATTCTTCCTTGCATATTTCCTTGTGAATCGAGTCTTGCGTCTAATGTCGCACGGCCCCGCACGATAACACCCGATAAGGCCATGTCCAACTTGAGTGCGCGTTGGTCTTCCCGTCCCGGCGTAATTCCGCCGGAAAGCATCACGGTGCCGTCACCGGCAGAGGTTCGAAAATGGATGACCGAGTTTTCCAATGAGAGCGTCGACAACCACAGCATGGCGAAGCGTTGTAACAGAAACGACTCGCCAGGCGGTGAGATTTGTTTTGCGCTTACCTCAATATTTGCCGCTAATCCGCTTATCTCAACTGAAATAGCGTTTGCTGCGAAGATATCGTGAAAATTCCACGCCACACGCGCTCGATGAATACGAAATTCCTTGTTTTCGCCTGCGATCAGATCCCGCAAATGAAAGCCGTCAATCGAAATATCGAGCGCTGCAATCGATTGCAATGGAAGGTTTCGTTTATTTAATTCGGCACCGATCAGCGTTTCGAGCAAGACGTTGCGGAACAAATAAATGTTCGTTGCGCCGAACGCAATCAAGGTAAATAAGATAATGCTTAAGCGCTTACCCATTTCATAGCAAAACCGGGGTTAACAACCGAAAAAGAAACCGTATGGTAGCGCTATCGGATGTAATGAAGGAAGGGGAGAGAAATTGGAATACTTTTTAGAAATAACGGCGCAAAACAAAAACCCCTCACAAGAGGGGCTTTTGGGGACAAATAGTAGTAACTATTATTTGTGCATTGCTTTCTTGAACATGCGATCAATTTTTGATTCTGTGTCCATTGAGCGTCTGTTTGCTTCATTGGCAACGCCTAATGCTTCATTTGCTTTTGCACTTGCAGCAGCGGCATCAGCTTTAGCTGCAGCGATATCGCCTTTCAGTCTGTCTTCCAACTCTTGCAATTGACCTGTAGATGCGCAACCTGTCAAGCCAACAAAAGCACCTACGATAACTGCCAGCGCTAACTTACGACCTGGATGCTGAATTCTTCCTTTCATTCTCTGATCTCCTCAGTTGTTTATTCTGTTTGCACAAACATCCACCACTTTCTATTTGCAACCAATACCTAAACTAAGTATTAGCGGCGCACTGGCATCTTATCCGATTTTTACTGCAAAATAAATGATTGCGGGACAAAATTGCAAGGCACGGTAACATAAAAACAACATGTTGGTTGCCGAGCGATAGGCGAGAAGTGAATGTATCGTTATTTATCATTGTGTTATCGTGACAAAGCAAGAATCTGCGAATCAGCGGATATTTACCACCACGCCGGGCTTAAGCCATCGACCAAGCTGGTCAATTTGTTCATTGGTAAGAGCAATGCAGCCATTGGTCCAGTTGTATTGATGATGAATGTCTTTGTCGCCTCTGCCGATGCCGTGTATTCCGATGTAACCGCCTAGTGAAGTGTTTTGGGGCGGTATTCTTCCTCTGTTTTCCGCTTCCAAAATGGAATACCAGGTATCGACTGTGATTCTCTTTTCACTGAAGGCGCGCTCTGCAATATCACGATTGGGATAATCCAATCCAAAAAAACGATGATAGCGGCTTTTCTCATTAATCCAGCCTATCTTGAATTTTCCCAGCGGCGTTTTGTCGTCAAGTGTCACTTTGGACCAAGTCGTTCCATAGCGTCCAATTGCTACATTTTTGTATACTTCTTGAACGGCATCGCCCTGCATTACGCGTAAAATTTGTTCTGTCGTATCGACGTCGATCCATATGCTTTTATCCGCTTTGGCAGGAACGGGAAGGATGAGCAGACCTAAAAATCCGACTAAAAAAACAAGTGCAAAATGAGTAACAGCATGATCTCTGGTCATTTTCAGTAGTTATCCGTAATCACGATGATTAATTATGTCATAATTTCCGCGTCGAAAAACCTTGTAATAAACGCGTATGTGCCTTGCAATTCCTGCTTGTGTCGAACAATTGACCGCGGAAAATCATGCAATCGTCAACCTGAGCGGCATACGCAAAGAAGTTTCACTGATACTGGTAGAGAATGTAATCCCCGGGGATTATGTCATCGTGCATGTTGGTTTTGCGCTACAAAAACTGGATCAACATGAAGCGGAGCGCACCTTGGCCATGTTTGCCGAATTATCGACGCATAACGACACACCGAATGCATAATCGATCGTGAAGTATATCGATGAATTTCGTACCGGCGATGTGGCGCGGATAATCGCCGACAAAATCATTTCCGAGTCCGATCCCGGTCGTACCTATCATTTCATGGAATTCTGCGGAGGGCATACGCACGCCATCGCGCGTTTCGGCATCGTCGATCTGCTGCCCGGCAATATCCGCATGATTCACGGCCCCGGCTGTCCGGTTTGCGTGCTGCCGATCGGTCGCGTGGAAAATGCAATTCAACTGGCACAGATGCCGCAATCCATTCTTTGTTGTTACGGTGATGTGTTGCGCATACCGGCGTCAAACGGCATGAGCCTGTTAAAAGCCAAAGCGCAAGGTGCGGATGTGCGCATGATTTATTCCAGCGCCGATGCCATCGACATCGCACGGCAGAACCCGCAGCATCAGGTGGTGTTTTTTGCCATCGGTTTCGAAACCACCACACCGCCCACCGCGATTGCGATCAAACAGGCGCAGCAGCTTGGGTTGAAAAATTTCAGCGTATTTTGCAATCATGTGCTGACGCCATCGGCCATTTCTCATATCTTGCAATCGCCGGAAGTGCGGCAACTGGGCTTGGTCGCCATTGACGGTTTCATCGGCCCGGCGCATGTTTCGGTTGTGATCGGCAGCCAGCCTTACGACTATTTCGCCGAAGAATTCCAAAAACCCGTGGTGATCGCCGGGTTTGAGCCGCTTGACGTGATGCAAGCCATATTGATGCTGATCCGCCAGGTCAATTCGAAACGGGCGGTGGTGGAAAACGAATTCACCCGCGCCGTGTTGCCGCAAGGCAATACCAAAGCGCAATCGCTCGTCGCCGATGTGTTCGAACTGCGTCGCACATTTGAATGGCGCGGCTTAGGAGTCGTGCCTTACAGCGCATTGAGAATCAAATCGTGCTATGCGGATTTCGATGCGGAACAGCGCTTTCAAATTTCCACGCCGGTCATTGCCGATAACAAAGCCTGCGAATGCGGCGCTATTTTGCGCGGCGTGAAGCAGCCGCAGGACTGCAAGATTTTTGGCAGCGTTTGTACCCCCGACAATCCGGTCGGTTCGTGCATGGTGTCATCGGAAGGTGCTTGTGCGGCGCATTACCGCTATGGCCGTTTCCGTCAGCATCGCGCTGCTATTGCGGTGAATCAATGAGCGGTATCGTCAAACCCGGTTATACGCGGGCATTGGACTTGAAGCGCGGCCATGTCGAGATGGCGCACGGAGCCGGCGGTCGTGCCATGGCGCAATTGATCCATCAATTATTTTTGCCCGCGTTCGATAACGAATTCTTGCGTCCCATGAACGACCAAGCCTGTTTTCCGGGCACAAACGGGCGCATGGTAATGTCGACCGACAGTCATGTCATCACGCCGCTATTTTTTCCCGGCGGCGACATCGGCAGTTTGTCCGTGCATGGCACCGTCAACGACATCGCCATGTCTGGCGCCAGGCCATGCTATCTGGCCGCCAGCTTTATTCTGGAAGAAGGCTTGCCACTTGCGGATCTGAAGCGCATCGTGGATTCCATGGCGAAAGCCGCGCGAAGCGCCGGTATTCCAATCGTCACCGGCGATACCAAGGTGGTGGAAAAAGGCAGCGGCGATGGCGTGTTTATCACCACCACAGGCATCGGCGTCGTGCCCGAAGGAATTCACATCTCTGCCGCTCGGGCGCAACCCGGCGATAAAATACTGGTCTCCGGTACACTGGGGGATCACGGCATTGCCGTTATGTCGTTGCGTGAAAATTTAACCTTTCACACCGATGTTGAATCGGACTCCGCCGCATTGCACGACCTGGTCGCCCGTATGATCGCGGCGATACCCGATATTCATGTGCTGCGTGACCCGACGCGCGGCGGAATCGCCACGGCGCTGAACGAAATCGCACAACAATCTGCGGTTGGTATGCTGCTGCATGAAAGCGAAATTCCCATCCGCGAACCGGTGCAAGCCGCTTGCGAATTTCTGGGACTGGACCCGCTATACATCGCTAATGAAGGAAAACTCATTGCCATTTGTGCGCCGCAAGACGCAAAAATGCTACTGCAAGCGATGCGGACGCATCCGCTTGGCGCCAATGCGGCGATCATCGGCGAAGTCATCGAAGACACGCACGGCTTTGTGCAAATGCAAACCCGCTTCGGTGGGTCCCGTATTGTCGATTGGTTGAGCGGCGAACAACTGCCGCGCATTTGCTAAATAGCCTGTCATTGAAAATCTTATTCCTGATTCACAGTTTCAATTGTTTGTCGCAACGTCTGTTTGTCGAACTAACTCGGTGCGGGCACGAGCTTTCGGTTGAGTTCGATATTAACGATGCTGTCACCATGGAAGCGGTTGAACTGTTCCGGCCCGATTTGATTCTCGCACCGTTCCTGAAGCGCGCCATTCCCGAGGAAATTTGGCGCAAGCATACTTGTCTGGTCGTTCATCCCGGCATTATCGGCGATCGCGGCCCTTCCGCGCTGGATTGGGCGATCGTGCATGGTCATCGCCAGTGGGGCGTTACCGTGCTGCAAGCCAATGCCGAAATGGATGCCGGGGATATCTGGGCAGCGGAAACTTTTTCGATGCGATTCACCAGGAAAAGCGATTTATACCGACAGGAAGTCGTAGAAGCGGCAACAACGGCTGTGCTGACCGCCATACATCGCTTTCAATCCGGTACATTCAAGCCGGTGCCGCTGGATTATTCAAAACCCGATGTTCAAGGCCGCTTGCAAGCGCCGATGCGCCAAAGCGATCGCCGCATCGACTGGCATAAGGACAATACGCACGCAATTATCGCTAAGATTCACGCCGCAGACGGTTTTCCCGGCGTGCTGGATACGATATTGGATCAGCCATATTATTTGTTTGATGCCTACGAAGAAAGCCAATTGACCGGCAAGCCAGGAACCATTATTGCCAAGCGCAATAATGCGATTTGCCGCGCCACGGTGGACGGCGCGATCTGGCTGGGTCATTTAAAACCGAAAAACGGCGCGGAATCGGCTTTCAAGCTGGCGGCCACCGTTGCTTTGCAAGACCGGCTCTCGGATGTGCCAGAAATACCATTCGATCCTCTGACCACGGTATCGGCATCAACCTATCGCGATATTTGGTTTGAACAAAAAAACGATGTCGGTTATCTGCATTTCGCTTTTTATAACGGTGCGATGGACAGCGCGCAATGTATGCGTTTACGCGATGCGTACCTGAAAATCACCGCCAGCGATGTGCGCGTTATCGTGCTGATGGGCGGAATGGAATTCTGGAGCAACGGCATCCACCTCAATCATATCGAGCATGCAGACAGTCCGGCGGACGAATCCTGGCGTAATATCAATGCGATGAACGATTTGGTGCAGGCCATCATCGCAACGGACCGGCAGCTCACGATTGCGGCATTGCGCGGCAATGCGGGCGCGGGCGGCGTATTTCTATCGCTTGTTGCCGACGCCATTTATGCGCGTGAAAGCGTTATGCTAAATCCGCACTATAAAGGCATGGGCAATCTGTACGGTTCGGAATATTGGACTTATTTGCTGCCCCGTCGCGTCAATGCCGTTACCGCGAGATCGCTGACGGACAATCGCTTGCCGGTCGGCGCTCGCGAAGCG
>JALRCN010000159.1 GCA_023257295.1 Nitrosomonas sp.
CATCCCCTCAAATCGCAAGAAATGGTAGGCAAAACGCTGATTTTTATGCTTATAAACTTCCACAGTTGTGGACATATCGGGCATAGCTAGAATGGGTATTTGTGCTGTAAAAATTTGACGTGCGGAAATTTTAAAAATCCATTTTTTCTAACCCCACCACTTTCTAACCACCTACCCTCTAAATTGGCACAAGCAATCCATCAACATACTTGTAATTAGCGAGTGCATTACTGACCATTTTTTCTTCTGTTGTATGGTAGTAAGTCTTCTCAATTTGCGTAATACTTGTTCCGCACATCTCCGCAATAGCGGCGGCTGGTAGATTGCTGTTAACACGCTTAGTGATGAAGTAATGCCTAAAGCTATATGGCACTAAGTCTCTTCCATCCGTCTTAATTTCTGCAAGTCTTACCAGCTTATCAAAGTGGTAGCCTAACGCACGAATGGTGATTGGCGCTTTACCATCCGCACTAAAGATTAAGCTGTCTTCTAAGTATTCTCTTGCTTCTAGTTCTTTAACTTTTACTTTCCTAATCTTTAGTGCAAGCTTCATCATTCCTAAAAAATAACGGTGTTCATCCTTAACAACAAACCTCCGCGTCTTCCTTACCTTGCTCGTTGCACCTCTTACAGTTATCTTAATCAATTCAAATGTGCTTTTTATTGATTGCTCATGTTCCATTTCATACACATCATTCCAAGTTAGTTGTAGTTGCTCACCGCGCCTTAAACCTGAAATAAGTGACACGCCTAAATAGTATCCAGCAATCGCTTTCGTTACGTTACCTTCACCTAACAAATCTCGTTCAGCTTCTTTAATGTACCCATCCAATACATTAGTCAGCTTGTTAATTTCATCATCTGTAAATGTATTACGACGATTAGCTTCGTCACCCGTATCAACGCGCGGCAACTTCTTAAAGTCAAATCCATCAATATAAGTTTCTCCGCGCTTATGCAACCATTTCATAAGTGCATTGATTGATGCTTGCTCATTCGCTATAGTTGTAGGGCTTACCTGTAGATTTTTCTTACCCTTAGTTCTCTCTAAAAAGTAATTCTCACAGTCAGTTCTACGCAATTCTTTTAGCTTTGTATCGCGCTTAATATGGTCTAACCAATGCTCTAAGTGCGTCTTAATTGTTCTATGTCTTCCCACAACAATTAGCGTTCCTACTTCCTTTTCGCGTTCTTTTAAGTAGTTCTCTACACCAATTTTTGTTGTAATTGAAAAGTAGCGTTTGCCCGAAAGTTCGCCAGCTTTTAACTCGTGATAATGGAGTTTAGCTTGGTCTAGTGCTGTGCTTTTATTACGAGTTTTTAGGCTAAAGCGAGCATACTTATGCTCGTTAGTTAGCCACATACGAAAGTGCCAATACTCGCCTCTTTTGTAGATTACGGCGTCGTCGTAAATGGCTTCTTCGTCGTCTTTAAATGACTGTTTTTTGAGTGGCATATGGGCTACGAGTTACTATGTTTTGCAGTAGCTACAACTTTGTGTAGCTTTACGTGCAACTTTAACTTCGTAGCCGTTAAAAATCAACAACTTATTTTGAGTTGTGAAACTTTTGTGTAAGTAGAAAACCTATATAAATCAACGACTTACACATCAAAAGTCACTCCCATTCGATCGTCGCGGGTGGTTTTCCAGAAATGTCATAGACGACTCGGTTGATGCCGCGAACTTCGTTGATGATCCGGTTGGATACTTTGCTTAATAACGAGTATGGTAATTCCGCCCAGTTGGCGGTCATGAAGTCTTGGGTTTGCACGGCACGAAGTGCGATGACATATTCATAAGTGCGGCCGTCGCCCATTACGCCGACGGATTTGACCGGCAAAAATACCGCGAATGCTTGCGCCGTTTTTTCATACCAGCCGGAATGTTGCAATTCTTCGATGAATATGCGATCCGCCTGGCGCAATAATTCGGCGTATTCGTATTTGACTTCGCCCAAAATGCGCACCCCCAGACCCGGGCCGGGAAACGGATGACGGAAAACCATATCGCGCGGCAAGCCCAGTGCTAAGCCTAATTCGCGCACTTCGTCTTTAAATAATTCGCGTAGCGGTTCGAGCAGTTTCAGATGCAGCGTTTCAGGCAATCCGCCGACATTGTGATGCGATTTGATGGTATGCGCTTTTTTGGTTTTTGCGCTAGCCGATTCGATGACATCGGGATAAATGGTGCCTTGTGCCAGCCACTTGGCATCGGCAATCTTGGCTGATTCGCGTTGAAACACTTCGACAAATTCACGTCCGATGATGCGTCGCTTGGCTTCCGGGTCGGTTACGCCTTGCAGGTTGCGATAAAAATCGAGACTGGCATCGATATGGATGACTTTCACAGCGAGGCTCTTGGCGAAAGTATCCATGACTTGCTTGGCTTCATTTGCGCGCAGCAGGCCGTTGTCGACGAATACGCAAGTCAATTGCTCGCCGATGGCGCGATGAATCAATGCGGCGGCTACGGAAGAATCGACGCCGCCCGATAATCCCAGAATAACTCGTTCTTTCCCAATAGCGGTGCGAATTTTTTCAATGGCTTCATCGACATAATTGGGCATAGTCCAGTCGCGGCCGATGCCGCAGATATCGTGCACAAACCGGTCGAATATCGCTTTGCCTTGCAACGTGTGCGTGACTTCCGGATGGAACTGGATCGCGTAAAATTTGCGTTTATCGTCAGACATCGCGGCGATCGGTGTGGTGGCGGTGTGTGCCATGACGCTGAATCCGGCGGGTAACGTCACCACTTTGTCGCCGTGGCTCATCCATACATCGAGAATATGATCGCCGTCGGCGCTGATGCGATCCTGGATTTCCAGAAACAAAGCGCCCTGTTGCGTGGTTTGAATTTCCGCATAGCCGAATTCGCGCACGCGCGCATTTTCCACGGCACCGCCCAATTGCGCCGCCATGGTTTGCATGCCATAGCAAATACCCAATACCGGCACATTCAATTCAAAGACGATTTGCGGCGCACGTGGCGTTTCTTCTTCGGTGACGGATGCTGGGCCGCCCGAGAGAATGATTCCTTTTGGGTTAAATGACTGGATGAATGCCGGGTCGACATCGTAAGGATGCAATTCGCAATACACATTGGTTTCGCGAATCCGGCGCGCGATGAGTTGGGTATATTGCGAACCGAAATCCAGGATGAGAATTTTTTGATGCATTAAGCTGAAAACCTACTTGACGTGGTAATTAGGGGCTTCTTTGGTAATTTGTACGTCGTGCACGTGCGATTCGCGGATACCGGCGGAGGTGATTTCGACGAGTTCGGCTTTCTCGTGCATCGCCGCAATCGATTCGCATCCCAAATACCCCATGCTGGAACGCACGCCGCCCATCAATTGGTGAATGACGGCGGAAATGCTGCCTTTGAAAGGTACGCGCCCCTCCACGCCTTCGGGTACCAGTTTGTCGTTGTTTTTTTGCTCTTTGTCTTGGAAATAACGGTCGCTGGAGCCTTGCTGCATTGCCGATAACGACCCCATGCCGCGATAGCTTTTGTACGAACGGCCTTGGAATAATTCGATTTCACCCGGTGCTTCGGTTGTTCCTGCAAACAAGCCGCCGAGCATTACCGTATTCGCACCGGCTGCCAGTGCTTTGGCGATATCGCCGGAGTAGCGAATGCCGCCATCGGCGATCATCGGCACGCCAGAGCCTTTCAGCGCCTCAGATACATTGTGAATCGCGGTGATTTGCGGGATGCCGACACCTGCAACGATGCGCGTAGTGCAGATCGAGCCGGGGCCGATGCCAACCTTCACTGCGTCCGCGCCGTGATCGACCAATGCTCGGGCTGCTGCTGCGGTAGCCACGTTGCCACCGATCACTTGTACCGACGGCAAGTTCTTTTTGACCCATTTAATGCGATCCAGAACGCTTTGAGAATGACCGTGCGCGGTATCGACGACAATTACGTCGGCACCGGCTTCTGCCAACGCAATCGCGCGCTCCTCGCTGCCTTCGCCGACACCGATCGCTGCGCCGACGCGCAAGCGCTCTTGCTCATCTTTACAAGCAAGCGGGTATTCGGAGGTTTTGATAATATCCTTGACGGTGATCAGGCCGCATAATTCGAACTTATCGTTAACCACCAATACTCGTTCAAGTCGGTGTTTATGCAACAATTCCAGCACTTGAGCGCGCGGAGTATCTTCCTTAACCGTTACCAAACGGCTCTTTGGCGTCATAATGTGCTTGATGGCTTGATCGAGATTCGTTTCAAAACGGAGATCCCGGTTGGTTACGATCCCGACAACTTTTTTACCATTAACGACGGGCAGTCCGGAGATTTTATGTCGGAGAATCAATTCCAGAACTTCGCGTACGGTCATATTCTGATGAATCGTGATCGGATCTTTCACCACGCCGCTTTCGAAGCGTTTCACCTGCGAGACATGCTCGGCTTGCGCTTGTATCGACATATTTTTATGAATGATGCCGATGCCGCCTTCTTGCGCCAGGGCGATTGCCAGCGGCGCTTCGGTGACGGTATCCATTGCTGCCGACAGCACTGGGATATTGAGCGCGATGGTGCGCGTCAATTGCGTTGCCAAACTGACATCGCGCGGCAGAACCGTCGAATGGGCCGGAATCAGCAAAACATCGTCGAAGGTGAGAGCTTTTTGAATCAATTGCATAATGACAGTCCTTTGCAAAGCGACATTATAGCCAAATTCGGGCGCAAATTCGCTCCCAATCGATAGGGGGCGCAATCTATTTTTGATTGCGTTAGTTGGTAACACTCAATGCTGGAGCAGCTCATGAGAATTCTTGTATGGATAAGTTGTAAGAAATCTCAGGGTTGTTTACAGAGAGGTTGATTAAAATAAGCGTTGAGTATTTCATAAGGAGTAGCATTATTCAAACCCTTATGAGGTTTGACGGTATTGTAGAAGTTAATGAAACGAGCAAGCTGGATA
>JALRCN010000200.1 GCA_023257295.1 Nitrosomonas sp.
CAGCGAATAAGTTGCCTGAATTTAGCTTCTCCAATTCGAGAACGGAAATAGTATCTGTTTTTAACATTCATCTCAGTAAGTTAACACACTTCTTTAAGTGCTTAACTTCCTAAGACCCTCATAAAAATATCCGGCTCGAACCATATGCGCGCGGGTATGCCATTGATATTCTCGAAACCGTGCGCATCAGCTTTGCCGCCATCTCCGACTTGATAGCGCAAGAAAGCTTGCGATGTCCAGGTAAACCCCAGCATTTTCCAGGATGTTCTCCAATCCACACCGATCAGCCAACTGCCTCGATAATCGGTTTGATGCCCGACATCGTAACCGCCTTGCCCGGCGGAACCGGAAGTATCGCTTTTCCATCGATACCACGAGGTGACTCTAAAACGGTCGAAACCTGGAATGTTAAGGTGAATTTGTGGACCGATCTCTTCCGCCTTGAATTTGTAATACCCTCCGCGCTCGATGCGCCCCGAAATACCCCAATCCCTAAGAAACCCCGTCTTCGGCTCAAATCCGAACACCTTTGATGCATGCAATTCCGTGCCGATCACCATGAAATAAGTGGAATTTCCGGGACCATAAGCAAACGCCGACGGATTATGAGGCCCGAACACCGGGCCGCCCAACGGCTCATTGCTATGCAATCGATCATACAAAAAGAAAGTGCTGCCCAAATTGTAATCATGCTCATGCTGAAAACGGTAAGTTTCCAACCGGTTACTGTTGGCACCGTATCCCAGCACTTTGTCCTCGCTCGAATGCAAAGCCGCAGCCGCTTGTATGCTGTTTTGGATGTCGTTGAACTTAATAAATTGAGCAATAACATCATGCGAAAAACCTAAACAGGCAATACAACAACCCACCATGCCCTTTAGCTTTTTCATTTTCTCGCTATCTCTGAAATTGGAATGCGGTATTATAAAGAAATTTCAGCAGCCTACTTGCGCCTTGCTATCGATAAAATCCATAGCAATCGGTTACGCATTGAAAACATGATTCTTTTTACATGAACATTTCATCAGAAGCCGCCTTCGACAACTTAGTCGAGCTGGTTGCCCATATTTGCGAAACGCCCATTGCAGCGCTGAACTTGCTTGATAACGATCGTTTCTATCTTCGATCCGCCATTGGCCTGGATATTTGTGATATTTCCCGACACGACAGCTTGTTTGAATATATCTCGCAACAAAATCACGCTACTGTTATTGAAGATACACAACAGCATAGCAATTTTCCCAGCATAGCCGGCATTCGTTTCTGTGCGTGCATTCCTTTGATTGACAACGCCAACCGGCGTCTGGGCGTGCTTTGTGTTTTCGACACGATTCCTCGGGGATTAAATTCCGCTCAAATTAAGGCATTGGATACCTTAGCTGTAAGAAATACGCAGCTTTGTTACAAATCTCCGGGGATGGCGTTCATATTTTCGATCGTTCTGGAAATGTGATTGATGTCAATGAAAAGTTTTGCGAAATGCTGGGTTACACGCGCCAGGAACTGCTTACCATGAACGTTGCGGATTGGGATGCCGGTTTCTCGCCCGATTCGCTCAAAGACAAGGTTCAACAAACTTTCCACAAGCCGGAAATTTTCGACACCAAACATCGGCGCAAAAGCGGTCATATTTTCGATGTGGAAATCAGCGCGCAACCGGTATGGATCGACAATCAGCTATACCTCTGGAATGCTTCGCGGGACATCACCGCGCGCAAACAAATCGAGGCGGAGCGTGAACGCCTGATTCAAGAAAGCAAAGAACAAGAGCAAGTACTACAAAAAGCAAAAGATGCTGCCGAAGCTGCAAATCGCGCCAAAAGCGAATTTTTGGTCAACGTGAGCCATGAATTGCGCACTCCATTGAATGCCATTCTCGGCTTCGCGCAGTTAATGCAAATGAATGAAAAATTGGATGATCAATCCAAGCAGCAAACACAAAGAATCGAACAAGCCGGGCACGCATTGCTTAATTTAGTCAATGATCTGATCGACTTGGCACGCATCGAATCGGGAAACGTGAAGTTTGCGGTCGAGCCGGTACAGATCCGATCGGTCATTAACGACAGTCTCAGAATCATTGCCCCCATCGCGAAAAATTACGGTATCAAGATAATCGACCAATCCGGCGTCAGTGAAGCGCTCACAGTACAAGCCGATTATTCCCGCTTACGCCAAGTATTGATCAATCTGCTCTCGAATGCAGTTAAATATAACCGCCCACAAGGCAGCGCGACACTGGCCTGTCAGATTCACGCAGACAAGATACGCCTTAGTGTAACCGACACCGGAACAGGCATTCCGATTAGCCTGCAAAATCGGATTTTTACTTCCTTCGACAGGCTGGGCAAGGAAGGCGGGGCCATCGAAGGCACCGGTATCGGGCTTGCAATTTGCAAAAACATTATAGAAACAATGAATGGTAATATCGGATTTGAGAGTACCGATGGACAAGGGAGTACCTTCTGGGTGGAATTTGCTATCAGCACAGCGCCCAGCAATTTCGCACACGACGGAACCGATCCCCCTCCCCTGAAAACACCTCAGCAATCGACGTCGGAAACGGTCAATCGGCATATTTTGCTGGCGGAAGACAATCCGGTCAATCAAATGTTTGCCTGCGCAGTACTCGACAAATTAGGTTATACCGTCGATGTGGTTGAAACCGGAATCAAGGCGGCTGAAGCCGCTCACACCGGTGCCTACGATTTGGTTTTGATGGATTGTTTAATGCCAGAAATGGATGGTTACGAGGCAACCAGAACCATTCGCCAGGCTGAAACCGGCGGCAAACGACGCATTCCCATCGTCGCCATGACCGCCAACGCAATGGAAGGCGATCGAGAGGCATGCCTGGCATCCGGAATGGACGATTACATCACCAAACCCGTCGATATCGCACTTCTACAAAAGATTCTCAATCGTTGGTTAGCAAGCGAGAGACAAAAAGACTGTTAAGGAAACACTGATTTTGGCTGTGCGAGTGAATCACTTCGTTGCGCGGTACTCGCTCCATCGCCTATCTTGTCGATATGTCTCGATTGCTGTACTCCGTGCTTCATCTCGTTCGCCGAATGAATCAGCGTCTCTCCTTAACTCGGTTTTATCTCTGCCTGCCGCAAGCGTATGTTTAGTTCCCTGAGCTGCTTCTCGTCCACCGTGCTTGGTGCATGCGTCAATAAACATTGTGCGCGCTGCGTTTTAGGGAACGCAATCACATCGCGAATCGACTCCGATCCAGTCATCATCGTCAAAATACGATCGAGACCGAAGGCGATGCCGCACAGCAGGGCGAAGGTCATGACGGCCAGCATGCCGTTGCCGGGTGAGGATCCATCGAGTGCTCCGGTCATTTCCTGAACCGGGTTT
>JALRCN010000222.1 GCA_023257295.1 Nitrosomonas sp.
AGAACGTTACGCGCTTTGGGCGTAGCATTCTAAGCAATTACCAAAACATTGCTGTTAAATACACCAAGAATCTTAGATTCTTGGTGTATTTTTATTGATAGCGGATAAAACCGGTTATGGCCTACTTTTTCGATCGGCACATTCAAAAATATTTGCTAACGAAAGTGGCATGTTCTATAGTTCGGGAGCTGTCTTCGGAGCTCATTCAAAAATAAAATGTTTTAGGGACTTGAATAAGTTCATCGATTGTAAACCCCGTCTTGCACAGTTAATCGCTTTCATCGCAGGCACGGTCTCCGATAAAATAAACTGAATTTATTTTTGTCATTGTCGTCTCATAAGAGTTTTATGCTAATAGCAGCAGATCGTCTGAATCATTAATTCGCTTTTGAAGTACTTTTGGAGGTTAACTCATGGGTGTTCCCTTACGTCAACAGATTGCAGTTGGCACCTATTTAATCACGCAGAAAATAAAAGGGGTTAAAAAATACCCCCTCGTGCTCATGCTGGAACCTTTGTTCCGTTGCAATCTGGCCTGCGCCGGTTGCGGAAAAATCGCGCATCCGGAAGATGTGCTGGATCAACGCCTATCGTATGAGGAATGCATGCAAGCCGTAGACGAATGCGGCGCTCCGATGGTATCGATCCCGGGCGGTGAGCCGCTGCTGCATAAAGAAATGCCGCGAATCGTCGAAGGCATTATCAAACGTAAAAAATATGTATATCTGTGTACCAATGCGCTGCTGTTAAAGAAGCGGATCGACGATTATACGCCGTCGCCTTATTTGACCTTTTCGATCCATTTGGACGGCATGAAAGAACGCCATGACGCTTCCGTATGTCAGGAAGGCGTATTCGACCGCGCCGTGGAAGCGATAAAAATCGCCTTGGAAAGGGGTTTTAGAGTCACGGTAAACTGTACGCTGTTTCAAGGCGAAACCCCGGAAGACGTTGCCGAGTTTCTCGACTATGCGATGGAATTGGGCGTTGAAGCGGCCACCATCGCACCGGGATTCAGTTATGAGAAAGCTCCGCAACAGGACGTTTTCATCAAAAGCCAGGATACCAAAACTTTGTTCCGTGGCATTTTTGAATTGGGCAAAAAACTGAAACGGAAATGGCGCTTGAATCACTCCGCGCTGTATTTGGATTATCTGGCCGGAAATCAAAATTATAAATGCACGCCATGGGGTAATCCAACCCGCAACGTATTTGGATGGCAGAAACCTTGTTATTTGTTATCCGACGAAGGATATGCAAAAACCTTCAAGGAATTGCTCGACGATACGCCATGGGACAAATACGGCACCGAAAACAATCCGAAATGCGCACAATGCATGGCGCACTGCGGTTACGAGGCTACGGCGGTGGAAGACACGTTGCAACACCCTTGGAAAGCATTGATTGCTTCGTTGCAAGGCCCTAAGACAACCGGCCCTATGGTCGAGGAACCGGCTCCAAAATGGGCAGCGGGGGCAAATAGCGCCGCGAAAAAACTCGCAGAAATACCGGTATCGGTTATCGATAAATAAAAACCAGCATTGATGCCGATGCTATGAATTTATAGTAACCAGGGACAATATGGCATTGGTATCCGTTCTTTCCATTTTTGGCGCACTTTGCTGGTGGTGTCTCGTTTTGTTTCCCTGGCGCCCGTGGAGTACGGACGAACATATCGAGACGCAGGAATACCATGCCAGTGACGAAAGACTCCAGGATATTACCGTTCTGATCCCGGCACGCAACGAAGGTGCTTATATCGGACGCACACTCAGCGGCGTCAAAGCACAAAGCGAGCATATTCAAATGATCGTCATCGACGATCAATCGACCGATGACACCGCAGAACAAGCGGAGCGGTTTGACGCAACCGTCATCTCCGGCACCGCGCCGCCCGTCGGCTGGAGCGGCAAATTGTGGGCGCTGGAGCAAGGATTGGGCGAAGTAAAAACACCGTATGTTTTGTTGTTGGACGCCGACATCGAGTTGACGCCGGGAATCGTATCCGAGTTGCTGCGAAAAGCGCATCAAGAAAATCTGATGATGGTATCGCTGATGGCGCAACCGCCGATGGAAAATTTTATCGAGTGCTTGCTAATGCCGGCGTTCATTTTCTTTTTCAAGTTACTGTATCCTTTTGCTTTGGTAAGCAAAGCGGAATCCTGTATGGCTGCCGCAGCAGGAGGATGCATTCTGGTGCAAACGCAAGCACTGCGCTCCGCCGGTGCTTTTGCTTGTTTGCACGATGCGCTGATCGACGATTGCACGCTGGCGGCACATATCAAACGCGCCGGAAACCGCATCTTTCTTGGCTTAAGCCATTCCGCACGCAGTCATCGCGGCTATCATGAATTGAAGCCAATTTGGGAAATGGTAGCCCGTACCGCATTTACCCAGTTAAAATACTCACCCTGGTTACTTGCTGCTTGCACGCTGATTATGATCGCGATGTTTTGGCTGGCGCCGTTTGCATTTTTGCTGTCGCAATCCCCGGAGCTTCATCTCATCGGCACATTGGCATGGATAGCAATGTTTTCCACGTATTTACCCACTTTAACTTATTACCAGCGCTCACCGCTGTGGGGATTTGCCCTGCCGGTTATAGGCACGCTATATCTTGCCATGACATGGACATCCGCAATACGGTATTGGCGCGGAGAGCGCGCAAGCTGGAAAGATCGTCGCTATGAAAGTAAAACAAATCATTAAATTATTAATCGCTTGCTTCATCGCAGCACTGCTACTCCCCATTTCCTCAGCATTCGGCTCGCCCAATGCAAAATCCGAAAGCCCGGAAGCGGTAGTTCACAAACTGCAGAATGGTCTGCTGCACGTCATGCAAGAGGGTCAAAAATCGGGCTACGACGGTCGCTATCAATACCTGGAATCCATCATCGATCAATCGCACGACATTGACATGATCATTAAAACGATTTTAGGCGCCACGTATTGGATGCAACTGGATAAAACACAGCAGGATCAACTGGTCGCCACTTTCCGGCAACTCACCATTGCGACTTATGCTTCGCAATTTACGGCCCACGACGGAGAGGCGTTTAAAATCGTCGAGCAACGCGAACTGCCGCGCGAACAAGCGCTGATACGGAGTCAATTAATCACCCAATCGGACAGCGGCACGGTCAACTTCGATTATGTTTTGCACCAAAACGACGGGCACTGGCTGATTGTCAACATTCTGTTTGACGGTGTCAGCGATCTGGCGATCAAGCGCGGAGAATACCGGGCCATCATGCAAAAGGATGGCTATCAGGCCCTGATCGATAAATTGAAAGAGAAAATCGCGCTAACCCGTCAAAACCCCTGATGAAAAACTTTCCGTCATTGCAGGCTTGCTGACACGTGCCTCATTCGCAGCATAAGAGCGGCAATTTGTTTGCCCGTTGGTCCGATTTCTCGTACCGCAACGCGATATGGATCATTCCGCTCATCTTACTTTTCACCTCGTTAGGTACGGTTTATACCGCCAACAACCTTGGTGTGCATACCGATACGACCGATATGCTTTCCGAAGAGGTGCCGTTTCGCGCTAACCATATCCGCTACCGGCAATCGTTCCCGCAGCACGAAGATACATTGGTACTGGTTCTGAACGCGCCGACGCCCGAGCAATCCCATCATGCGGCCAAGCGCTTCACCCAATTTCTACACAATGACCCCGCGCAATTTTCCAGCATTTACTTTTTAACCGGGGAGCCTTTTTTTGAAAAAGGCGGCTTGCTGTTTAAAGATACAGCGGAACTGGAGCGAATTGCGGATCATTTATCGGCCGCGCAGCCGATGATTGTCCGTATCGCTGAAAGCCCAACGCTCTATACCTTTGCATCGGTTCTAACGGAAGCTGTGGAAGAACTGCGTAAAGGACGCAAATTGGAATTGGAACAAGTTTTCGACGGCGTCGGCGCAACCTTGAACGCGCGGCTTCAAGGTCAGTCTCGCCCATTGTCGTGGCAAGCGCTATTGGGTGGCGAAGCGCAAAAAGATACCTATCTGGAAATAATCAGTGTGCAACCGGCACTGGACTATTCGCAAATTTTTGCTGCAGAACAACCGATCAATGCCATTCGCTTCGCCGCTCAGGAAATGGGTTTTTCCGAGCATGCGGCCAAAACGCTGCGCATTACCGGAGAAGTCGCCCTGGCGCACGATGAGCTCGATAGCGCCATGCATGGCGCGCAAGATGCCGGGATACTGGCTCTGGTCATGGTTGCCGTCGTTTTGCTGCTGGCATTCCGCTCCGTGGGTGCCATCGTTACCGTCATTTTGAGTCTGATTATCGGCTTATTATTGACAGCCGCGTTTGCCACCGTTGCCGTAGGGCATTTGAATTTGATTTCGATCGCGTTCGCGGTGCTCTATATCGGCTTGGGCGTCGACTACGCCATCCATTTCATCCTGCGGCTGGAAGAAACCCGAACATCCGGGGAATCCATTTCAAGCGCGTTGCATAAAGCGGGAGGCGATATCGGGCAATCGCTGCTCATTTGCGCACTCACTACCGCAATCGGTTTCTATGCCTTTATGCCAACCACTTATCGCGGCGTTGCGGAACTCGGCGTAATATCCGGCTCCGGCATGCTGATCAGTTTCCTGATCACGATGACGTTGCTGCCCGCAATGCAGCGAATCTTTCCGACACGGATAAAATCGCCGTCGGTATCGAATCGATCGAACCGTTCGTTGCTCGACCTGCCGCACCGTGCCGCAAAATGGGTTTACGGCATGACCGTCGTAGCGATACTGGTATCCGCCATGGCGCTGCCGCATATCCGCTTTGACTATAACCTGCTCAATCTGAACAATCCGCACGCGGAATCGATCACCACCTTCCAGGAATTGCTGAAGAGCCCCGAAGAATCGCCGTGGTATATCAATATCCTGACGGACGATGCGCAGCGGATCGAGCAAACATCTCAGCTTTTAAGAAAATTGCCGGAAGTGGATAAAGTCGTCAGCATTCTCGATTTGGTGCCGGAAAATCAGGAAGAAAAAATCCTCCTGATTGAGGAAATGGCCATGGTACTCGGCCCGATTTCTTTCTCAACGACTGCATTCCAGATTTCCGATTATTATACGGTCCCGGAACAACGCGCCGCACTGCAGAAACTGGCCACAACGCTGGATCGCTTTATGACAGAGCAACCCGCGCACAGCAGCAACGCTTCGGCACGCAAATTACATCGGTCGCTGACAAATCTGCTGGCACATCTGGAAACGCAGCAACACGGAAAAGATCATTTCCTGCGAACAACCGGCCACGATTTACTGAACCTGCTGCCGGATTCCATTCAGCGACTGCAATTGGCATTGAGCGCCGAGCCCTTTGCGCAAGGGGATTTGCCAGCTTCGGTCAATGAACTGTGGCACAGCCATGATAATTTTTACCGCATCGCGGTTTATCCGAAAGAAAATATCAACGATAACGATGCACTGCGCCGTTTTGTCCGCTCGGTGCAAACCATCGCGCCGGACGCGACCGGCGTACCGGTGATCAGCCTAGAAGCGGGGGAAGCGGTGGTGGATGCCTTCATTCACGCATTTTCTCTGGCACTGATCGGCGTCATCCTGACAATCTGGATCATGCTCAGAAGCTTTGCATCCACGATACTGGCGCTGGTACCGCTATTGCTGGCGGCGCTATTCACCGGCGCAGGCACGGTACTATTCGATTTGCCGTTTAATTTCGCCAACATCATTGCGCTGCCGCTGCTGCTGGGCATCGGCATCGACAGCAGCCTGCACATGGTCCACCGCAGCCGCAACAGCGGTGAAACGCACGACAATCTACTGCACACCAGCACCGCACGCGCCATTTTCTACAGCGCATTGACAACATTGGTAGGCTTCGGCAGCCTGATGTTCTCCACCCACCAAGGTACCGCCAGCATGGGACTGCTGCTCACCATCGGCTTATTCTTGACGTTGGTTTGCGTGCTGATTATTTTACCGGCGTTGTTGCAATCGTTTGGCGACAAACAAGAAACCGCTTCCTGATCGCCTACTCGGCATTGCGCATCAGCGCCGCCGCAAAAAAACCATCCGTTTGATGCAATTTAGGTGTCAGTTGCAGAAACTCGCCGGTATCCAGCGGAATTTTTTGCTGCGCCAGCAAATCGGCGCAATTTAATACGCTGAATTGCGGATGGGTCGCCAGAAAGCCTTCGATGATTTGTTGATTTTCTTCCGGCAGAAAACTGCACGTCGCATATACCAAGCGTCCGCCCGGTTTCAGTAACCCGGCGGCGGCGGCAAGGATCGCCGCTTGTTTTGCTTTGAGTTCTTCGATGCTCTGCGGCGATTGACGCCATTTCAGATCCGGGTTGCGGCGCAATGTGCCGAGGCCGCTGCACGGCGCATCGACCAGCACGCGGTCGATTTTTCCATTGAGTCGCTTGATTTTGAGGTCATTCTCATTGTCGATGCGCTGCACATGCAGATTCGACAAGCCGGAGCGCTTGAAGCGCGGCTTCAGATTGCTCAGCCTTTTTTCGGAAACATCGAATGCATAGAGCCGTCCTTTCGAATTCATCAACGCACCGAGCAGTAACGATTTTCCGCCCGCACCGGCGCAGAAATCGACCACCATCTCACCGCGCTTGGGCGCGAGCAAATACCCAAGCAGTTGACTGCCTTCGTCTTGCACTTCGATTTGCCCGGATAAAAACAGCGCATGCCGGTTGACGGCAGGTTTACCGCTGAGCCGGATACCACACGGAGAATAGGGTGTGGCTTGCGCTTCGATTCCATCTTGCTTGAATGTTTCGAGCACTTGTTCCCGTTTCGCCAATACCGTGTTGACCCGCAAATCCAGTGGCGCAGATTTTTGCAATGAAACGCCCAGATTGATAATCGCGCCATCGTTCATGAATGCGTGTAATTTTTCCACCAACCATTCGGGAAATTCCGCTTGAATCGATACCGGCGCAGCATCTGCCTTGATGGCCTTGATTTCCGATAGCCATTTGATTTCCGATTCGCTGACCAGCGCCTCCAATTCGCGCAAATTCATACCTTGAAATTTGACCAGATACGCCAGTACCAAGGTGCGCGGCGTCGTTTGTTTTGCTAGGCTTTCGAGAAAAAAACGATGGCGCAGGATACCGAAAACCGTTTCGGCGACCAGCGCACGATCTTGTGCGCCAAGCATCGGATTGTCCTGGAAGTGACGCCGCAAAATGGCATCGGCAGGATAACTTAACGGAAGCACGATACGCATGGCAACGATCACAGCTTCCAGTTGTGCAAAAGATAAACGCATTTTAGGTATGTTATTGTGGGTGGGATTGCCGTTCGGCTTTGTACACGATATTGATGCCGGTTACCATTTTTTCAATCTCGCGGCCATTTTCCTCGATCGACATGATACGAACGGGAATCATATGATTGTTCAACGCCAACCAGATTTTTCGCTTTAATTTGGAGTTTTTTTCCTCAACGCGAGTCAACACGATTGTTTTCATTTCTCCAATCGGTGTAGTTAGCAATTCTTCAGTGATTTTGTATTGCGATAGTTGCAAGTCGCGGCCATTGGTAACATATCGCTCAACGTGATGCTTTGGCAATGTCGCAAACATATAGTTATACGACAAGCTCAAACGATCCAGCGTTCCATGCGGCAATCTTTCTTGCAATTGATGGCCTCTATGATTCAATGTGATGATATGGCTCTTCCAATCGAATTCGGCAAGGCTGGGGCCTTTCTTGCCGCGTTTCTCATACGCCCGCGAGGGCTTTAACCCATGTTCCGTAATAACGCCTTCGCTATGACGCACAATACTATTGGGCTCCAGTAGCTTGTAGATGCCCGTCGCCCGGGCCACGCTGTCGATGCGGTAACGAAGCTCGTCTTCGCTATGATTGATTTCCAGCACTTCGGTGATTTCGCCTTCCCCGATATCGGTGGACACGACATAATTGATTTCAATACGGGATGGAATATCCGTTGCCCAAACAGAAAAACCGGGCAACCACAATAAAAGAATAACCAGCAACAACCTCATCCGGTCATTCCCGGCGAAAACAGCGTCGTTTCATCGGCACGGGTACCGGTCACTTCGACCCGATTTGCAACCAATTTGATGCGATCCTCCATGAACCAACGCACAGCTTGCGGATAAATGCGATGCTCTTGCTGCAACACGCGTGCCGCCAGCGTTTCCTCGGTATCGTCCGGCAATACGGAAATCGCCGCTTGCGCGACGATCGGACCGTGATCGAGCTGCGGCGTCACAAAATGGACCGTGCAGCCATGAATCTTGACGCCTTCCTGCAATGCCCGCGCATGTGTTCCCAATCCGGGAAATGCGGGTAGTAAAGAAGGGTGAATATTCAATAGCCGGTTCCGATAGCGCTGCACAAAAGAGTCGCTAAGGATGCGCATGAATCCGGCCAATGCGATCAATTTAGGCTGGCACGCATCGATGCGCTCGGCCAGCGCATTATCGAAAGACTGGCGCTCGGAAAAACCGCGATGATCCAGTGCGATGGTTGTTACTCCATATTGTTTGGCAATTTCCAGTCCGACTGCCTGCGGATCGTTGCTAATTACGGTAATACGATCGATCCGGTGTCGTGCTTCCAACAGCGCTTGCATGTTACTGCCGCGACCGGAAATCAGAATGACCAGTGATTGCATATTGTTGTGAGTATACGCTACACCACAACCGTTGCTGCTTGATCGGATTGGCGCGGCTTGATTTCGCCGATTGTCCACACCGTTTCGCCTGCGGCATGCAAACAGCCCAGCGCAGTATCCGCATGCTCGGGCGCAATCACAATCGCTATGCCGATGCCGCAATTGAACACCCGCGCCATTTCAGAATCCGCTACATTGCCTTGTTGCTGCAACCAATGGAACAGCGGTGGCATCCGCCATGCGCGCTTTTGTAGAACAGCCATCAAAGTATCCGGCAAAATACGCGGCACATTCTCCACCAATCCGCCGCCGGTGATATGCGCCAAACCTTTAACCGGTATTTGCTGCATCAATTGCAGCACCGGTTTAACGTAAATCCGTGTCGGCGCCATGATCAGATCGGTTAATGTTTTACCGTCCAAATTTCCGGATAGATCGATGCGATTTTGCTCGATGATCTTGCGGATCAGCGAATAGCCGTTGGAATGCGCACCGCTCGATGCAAGCCCCAGCACGACATCGCCCGGCTGTATCGCGGCACCGCTGATGATTTGATCTTTCTCCACCATACCGACGGCAAACCCCGCCAGATCGTACTCTCCGTGCGGATACATACCCGGCATCTCCGCCGTTTCACCGCCGATCAACGCACATCCGGCCAATTCGCATCCTCTGGCGACGCCGCCGATCACTGCGGTTGCGGTCTCAACATCCAGTTTTCCGCAGGCGAAGTAATCCAGAAAAAACAGCGGTTCTGCGCCTTGCACCAAAATATCGTTGACACTCATCGCGACCAGATCGATCCCGATGGTGTCGTGCCGATTCAACTGGAACGCCAATTTCAGCTTGGTACCGACGCCATCGGTACCGGAAACCAGAACAGGATTGCGGTATTTCTTGGAAACTTCAAATAACGCGCCAAAACCGCCGATGCCGGTCAATACTTCGGGGCGCAATGTACGCTTGGCAAGCGGCTTGATGTTTTCGACCAGCCGGTCGCCGGCATCGATATCGACCCCGGCATCGCGGTAAGACAATTGATTTGCAGCAGGATGGTTACAATCGGATGAAGTCAAGGTGAGTTTCTCACGCAGTTGCAGGATATATTTTGTTTGAAACTCGGATTTTACCGAAAGTTGGGTTGCCGGTGTTGCCGGTCAATCCAACTTTCGGTAAAAAACTAAAGTCGCCTTGCCATTTCCCGGTAACAAGGCGGTTTTAGTTTTATGAACCGAATTAATCGGCTTGTCTTCTCAAAAATGCCGGAATATCCATCGGATCGACCCCGGATTGGCGCATTGCAGCCACCGTGGCATTGCTTCTTCTTGCCGTACGCATCACGGCGGGCTCTTCGGATGAATACGATGCGTCGTCGGTACCGGTGCGGCTATGAATTATCGTTAATGGAGAAGCTTGGCTCTGACCCTGGCTTTGACCGATTAAACTTCCCAATCCGGTAGCCACCATGGTAACGCGCAGGTTATCGGTCATATTTTCGTCAATGACGGTACCAACGATGATCGTTGCATCTTCCGCAGTCAGGTCTTTAATCGTATTCATCACTTCATGCACTTCGCGCATCTTCAGCGATGAGCTGGCGGTAATGTTTACCAGGATACCGCGCGCTCCAGTCAACGAAATATCTTCCAGCAGCGGACTTGAAACGGCACGCTCGGCGGCTACGCGCGCGCGATCGACACCCATTGCCATGGCGGAGCCCATCATCGCCATGCCCATTTCGGACATCACTGTGCGCACGTCGGCAAAGTCCACATTGACCAGGCCCGGGCAATTGATCACTTCCGCGATACCGGCAACCGCGCCATACAGCACATCGTTGGCGGCCTTGAACGCATCCAACATGGAAATATCGTTACCCAGCACCATCATCAGCTTATCGTTCGGAATCACGATCAGCGAATCGACATGTTGCGACAGCGCCTCCATCCCAGCTTTGGCTGCTACCAGGCGCTTTCCTTCAAATGCAAACGGCTTGCTAACAACGGCTACGGTCAGAATGCCCATCTCCTTGGCGACTTGCGCAACGACCGGCGCCGCTCCCGTTCCGGTACCGCCCCCCATGCCGGCAGTGATGAACAGCATATCCGCGCCTTGAATCAATTCGGCAATCCGGTCGCGGTCTTCAAGAGCCGCTTCACGACCGATTTCCGGATTGGCGCCCGCGCCCAATCCTTTGGTTAAACCTGCACCCAATTGCAAAACCGTCGGGGCCTTATTGCTTTTCAATGCCTGCGCATCAGTGTTCATGCTGATGAACTCAACGCCTTGCATGCCGTTCTGGATCATGTGATCCACCGCATTGCTGCCGCAACCACCAACGCCAACCACCTTGATGACCGCCTCTTGATTTTCGTTATTCATAATTTCGAACATAGTGTTTCTCCTTTAGTACATTGAAATTAAAGCCACCTGATTGCTAATACGCCCCATAAAATTCCGAACTAGAAATTTCTTTGAAACCACCCCTTCATTCTGGAAAAAATCTGCTTGGCAGAACCTCCCTGTAACCTTGAACCTTGCTGATGCTGTATTTGTTGAATACCCGCTAAAATTAAGCCGATGCCGGTTGAATAACGCGGGGTATGAATCACTTCTTTCAAATTGCCGTGGTAATTGGGCAAACCCAATCGCACCGGCATATGAAAAATCTCTTCGCCCAACTCCACCATGCCGCGCAATGACGCCGACCCCCCTGTTATTACAATGCCTGACGACAACAACTCTTCAAATCCGCTACGGCGCAACTCCGCTTGCACCATGGTATAAAGCTCTTCCGCGCGCGGTTCGATTACTTCCGCCAATGTTTGCTTGGAAAGCTGGCGCGAACCGCGATTGCCCACATCGGGCACTTCCACCATTTCTTGCGTATCCGCAAGGCTTCTTAATGCACATCCGTAGCGGCACTTGATATCTTCCGCACTCTTGGTCGGCGTACGTAGAGCCATTGCAATATCGTTGGTAATCTGATCCCCGGCTATTGGAATCACTGCCGTATGCCGGATCGCGCCATGGGTAAATACTGCGATATCCGTGGTGCCGCCGCCGATATCGACCAAGCACACACCTAAATCTTTCTCGTCTTCGGATAACACGGCCATTGCCGATGCCAGCGGCTGCAAAATCAAATCGCGCACTTCCAGACCGCAGCGATGCACGCATTTGACGATATTCTGCGCGGCGGAGACCGCGCCGGTTACGATGTGCACTTTCACCTCCAGCCGTATACCGCTCATGCCGACGGGTTCGCGCACATCTTCCTGACCGTCGATAATGAATTCCTGATTCAAGACATGCAAAATCTGCTGATCCGCCGGAATATTGACCGCCTTCGCCGCTTCCATGACTCGCTCGACGTCTTTCTCGGTCACCTCCTTATCCTTGATAGGCACCATACCATTGGAATTAAAACCGCGAATATGGCTGCCCGCAATACCGGTATATACCTCGTGGATCTTGCAATCGGCCATCAATTCGGCTTCTTCCAGCGCGCGCTGTATGGCATTCACCGTGGTCTCGATATTGGCCACCACACCTTTCTTCAATCCACGGGAAGGGTGACTGCCCAATCCGATAATTTCAAACCCGCCGTCGGGAATGATATCCGCCACGATGGCAACAATCTTGGATGTTCCAATATCCAGACCGACAATCAGATTTCTATTTTCTCTCGTTTTATTCATCTAATCCCATCTCCCTGGCTTCACGCTTCCCTTTTTGCCCCCGCTTTTTGCGATTCCCGCACTTCCGTCGCCGGTGCTCGAATGGCAAAACCATTTGGATATCGCAAATCGACATACATTAACGGCTGTTGCTGATTCCAGCGCGCTATGCTGTGGTTATAAACCGACACATAGCGCGCCAACCTTTCCTCGACTTCATTTCTTCCCAATTCTAAGATCGTTCCATTATCCAGCCGCAAGCGCCAAGCGTAGCGCGAGGTCAGGTTGATCTCCGCAATTCTCTGATCTATCGGTGCCAATAGCTTATTAAAACGCCGGTATTGCTGAGCCACTTCTTGTGCGCTTGCTTCGTTCGGCCCAGTAAAAGTAGGTAGATTCATGTTCGCAGTGACCCGGAACACCTCGCCATAAGTATTGACCAAGGCGTGATCCCCCCAGTAAGCCACCGCGCGATGCTCTTCAATTACTACGTTCAAACCATGCGGCCATTCTCGATTAACTTTTGCTTCTCTCACCCACGGTAATTTTACAAAAGCTTCGCGTACTGCGGTGAGGTTCACCGAAATAAAATTTCCTTCCAGTTCATTTTTAATTAACCGGTCGACTTGATCCAATGTAACATACTGTAATAATTGATTATCATCCGGTCCTTGAGCAACCTGTACGTTGATTTCCTTGATTGGAAAATAAGGCGGTTGGACGAGGTGCAAGCCAATGCCATACAACATCGCTATCGCTACCGAACCGATCAGCAGCCTGGATACCGAATTGAGCGCTTGATGGTTATTCCACATGAGCGAGGTCCAATATATTCAACACCAAGTCCTCAAACGAGATACCCGCCGCTTTTGCCGCCATCGGAACCAGGCTATGGCTAGTCATTCCGGGCGACGTATTGGCTTCCAGGAAATAAAACCGGTTGGTTTCCGTCAAAATCAAATCGACCCGCCCCCAACCTTGACATCCCAGCACTTGATAGGCTTTTAGCGCTTGTGCCCGGATAGCGGATTCCCGATCGGGCGGCAATCCGCTTGGACAGAAATATTTCGTTTCATTTGAAACGTATTTCGCATGATAATCATATAGATCTCCAGCCACTTCGATTCGCACCGCCGGTAACGATTTTTCCCCCAGAATGCCGACCGTCAATTCCTGCCCGGCAATGAATTCCTCCGCAAGCACCAATGCATCGTGCTGCGCCGCCAGACGATAAGCAACAGCCAAATCTTCTTTACGCTGTACTTTGCTCAATCCGATCGTCGAACCTTCGCGCGCCGGTTTAACGATCAATGGCAATCCCAGTGTTTGCGCCACATCGTCGAAATCGCTGTTTGCATTCAGCAACGCATAACGCGGCGATTCGATACCGACAGCTTGCCACACCAGTTTGGTGCGCCATTTATCCATCGCCAGCGCGCTTGCCATTACGCCGCTGCCGGTATAAGGCAATCCCATCCATTCCAAAACGCCCTGAATCGTGCCATCTTCGCCAAAACGACCGTGCAGGGCGATAAAAACTTTATCGAAGCGTTGCTGCTTGAGCGCTTCCATCGTTTGCTCGGCCGGATCGAATGGATGGGCATCCACACCGCAGTTGCGCAATGCGGTCAAAACGGCATGTCCGCTTTGTAGTGAAACTTCCCGTTCGGCAGATCTGCCGCCAAGCAAAACGGCCACCTTGCCATGATGTCGCGCAGTCATAACGTTAATCTCCTCGCATCGCCAATGATGCGTACTTCCGGAATTAAACCAATTCCCGTTGCTTTCTTAACGCGGGCTTGCACCATTAGAATCAGCGCTTCGATATCCGCTGCGGATGCGGTTCCGGTGTTAACGATAAAGTTGGCGTGCTTTGGCGAAATCATTGCGCTGCCGACGCTAATGCCTTTTAGGTGACACGCTTCGATCAATCGCGCTGCATGATCGCCGGGGGGGTTGCGAAAAACCGAGCCCGCATTCGGCAAGTTAAGCGGCTGGGTTCGAACGCGCTGCGCCAGCAATTGCTTGATTTTTTCCCGTGATCCTATGGAATCGCCATGCTTCAATCGCAAATAGCCACCGGCAAACCACTCGGAACCAGCTTCTCCAGTCACTCCACTGCTCAGTTTCACGCTACGATAGCCGATGTCATAATCCAACGGCAAATGCACCGCTCGTTGTCCATTGCGCTTAATAATTTGTACTTTTTCAACGATGTCCCAAGTTTCCGAACCGTAGCAACCGGCGTTCATCGCCAAAGCTCCGCCCATAGTACCGGGGATACCCGCCAGAAATTCCGCACCGATAAGCTCATGATTGGCGGCAAACCGGGCGATCTTGGCGCAAGCGACACCCGCACCCGCATAAATCAAGCCGCCGGATTCATGGCCTTCAACCACTTGCAACTCGTTTAATCGCGCATGCAACGCCACCACGGTGCCGCGAAATCCTCCTTCTCGGATCAGCAAATTGCTGCCCAATCCGATGACATAAATGGATTCGCTCGCCGATTGCCGTAGAAAATGTGCAAAATCGTCCAAGTCGGCGGGAATGTAATACCGATCAGCTAATCCACCGGCACGCCAAGTAACATGCTTGCTCATCGGCTCGTTGTAGCGCATTTCACCCCGCAAGGCGACGGGATTCACGTCATCGACCAAAGAATTGGGTATTGGCATCGCGAACCTTTCGTATGTTGCTAATCCGATCATTTCTCATCCAGCCTCAATGATCGTTCCCATTCACAACGGATAACTTGCTCTTCATTTGTGCAATTTGTGGCGCTATTTTGGCTACCGAACCCGCGCCCATTGCCAGCACCACATCGCCATCCTGGACGATGCTCAAAATGGCATCCGGCAAATCGTCAACCGTTTCGATATAAATAGGCTCGACTTTTCCTTGCACACGGATAGCGCGCGCCAACGATTTGCTGTCGGCAGCCACAATCGGGTCTTCTCCCGCCGGATACACTTCGGTCAGCAGCAACACATCGGCTTGCGACAATACCCGGACAAAATCCTCGAATACATCCCGGGTGCGGGTATAGCGATGCGGTTGAAAAACCACCACTAAGCGCCTGCCCGGGAAAGTGCCGCGCGCCGCTTTCATCGTTGCTTCCATCTCCGCCGGATGGTGTCCGTAGTCGTCAATCAGCGCAAAATGCTTTTGTGCGGATAGTTTTATTTCACCGAATTGCTGGAAGCGCCTTTCCACCCCTTTGAATTCCATCAGCGCTTTGACGATGGCGGCATCGGGCACACCGATTTCATTGGCCACCGCGATCGCCGCCAAGGCGTTTTGTATGTTATGCAATCCGGGTAAATTCAGCGTAATGCCCAGCTTGCGCGCAGAGCCGTTCACCCCCACCACGGCGGTAAATTTCATCCGATGCTGATCATGCTGAATATCGATTGCGCGTACCTGCGCATCCTCGGATAAGCCGTAGGTCGTTATCGGTTTAGTGATCGAAGGCATCACTTCGCGCACGTTAGCATCGTCGATGCATACCACCGCCATGCCATAAAAAGGCAAATGCTGAACAAATTCGACATAAGTCTGTTTTAATCGATTGAAATCATGACCGTAAGTCTCCATGTGATCGGCATCGATATTGGTCACAACCGCCAATACCGGCTGCAAATACAGAAACGAGGCATCCGACTCATCCGCTTCCACCACAATAAATTCACCGCGTCCTAGCTTGGCATGACATCCCGCCGCCTCCAATTTTCCGCCAATGACAAAAGTCGGATCCATATCCGCCGCCGCCAGAATACTGGCGATCAAGCTGGTAGTGGTGGTTTTCCCATGTGCGCCCGCAATCGCAATACCGGTACGCAGCCGGAGCAATTCCGCCAGCATCATCGCTCGCGGTACCACAGGAATATTCTTATTTTTGGCGGCAATCACTTCCGGATTGTCGGACTTGACTGCCGTTGAGGTCACCACCACATCCGCTCCAGCAATTTGATGGTCGGCATGGCCTGCATAAACCGCGATGCCCAGCCCAGCCAAGCGTTGCGTAACCTGATTGCTCGCCAAATCGGAACCGCTGACTTGATAGCCGAGATTGACAAACACTTCCGCGATGCCACTCATTCCCGCACCGCCAATGCCTACAAAATGAATATGTTTGACTTTATGCTTCATTCGACGCTCCGCTGAGTTCAATACAGGCTTCCGCCACGATCCGGGTTGCCTCGGGTTTTGCTTGATTACGTGCGGCAACCGCCATGCCAAGCAAATGTTCGCGCGTCAAATCGGTCAGTAATCTTGCCAGTCTTTCCGCCGTCAGCTCTTGCTGAGGCAATAACACTGCAGCACCATGGCTGGCGAGAAATCGCGCATTGCCGGTTTGATGGTCGTCGACCGCATGCGGATAGGGCACTAAAATGCTGGCAACTCCCGCTGCGCTTAATTCCGCAACCGTCAACGCACCGGAACGGCACAGCACCAGATCGCAGGCTGCATAGCGCTTTGCCATATCGTCGATGAACGCTACGATTTCCCCTTCCAATGCCATCTCAGCATACGCTTTCCTGACCGCTTCAAGATGCGACGCGCCCGTCTGATGTATGACGATTGGGCGAAGATGCCCGGGTAATAATTTCAATGCTTGCGGTACCGTCGTGTTCAGCGCTTGCGCACCCAGACTGCCGCCCACCACCAGTAAATTCAATTTCCCCTGTCGTCCGGAAAAACGTCGTTGCGGTGCTTCGATTTGCTCAATCTCAGCTCGCACTGGATTTCCTGAGCACATGGCTCGTGCTTTCTTGGCCAAACCCACGTCCGGAAAACCGAGAAATATTTTATCCGCCACTTGCGCCAAGATTTTGTTGGTTAATCCGGCCACCGAATTCTGTTCGTGTATTACCAGCGGCTTGTTTAGCAAGGATGCCATCATGCCGCCCGGAAACGCCGGATAACCGCCCATCCCCAGTACCACGTCGGGCTTTACCCGTTGAATAATGCGCACGCTCTGAAAAAATGCCTTGAGCAAACGCAACGGCAATGTCAGCCATGTCGTCAATCGCTTACCCCGCAAACCGGAGAAGCTGATCACTTCGGTTTGATAGCCGCGCTGGGGCACCAATTTCGTTTCCATGCCAGCCTCGGTTCCCAGCCATACCACATGCCAGCCAATTTGCTTCAAATAGTCCGCAACCGCCAGTCCGGGAAAAACATGCCCGCCCGTACCGCCCGCCATGATCAGAATTGTACGCGTCGTCATACGGTTAATCCCCGCAAGCGCTGGCGATTTTCCCAATCGATGCGCAGAAGTACGGCGAGCGCAATGCAATTTGCGGTGATGCTGCTGCCGCCAAAACTCAATAGGGGGAGCGTGAGTCCTTTGGTCGGCAGAACACCCATGTTGACACCCATATTGATCAACGTCTGCACGCCAATCCAGATGCCGATACCTTGCGCCACCAGCGCGGAAAACGGACTATCCAGTCTCGCCGCTAAACGACCGATGAAAAACGCACGCGTAATGAGCCAAATAAACAGCACAATCACTGTCGCCACACCGGCAAACCCGAGTTCTTCCGCCAACACGGACAGCAAGAAATCGGTATGTGCTTCCGGCAAATAAAACAATTTTTCGACGCTGCCGCCCAGGCCGACGCCGAGCCATTCGCCGCGCCCGAAAGCAATCAGTGCATGGCTGAGTTGATAACCTTTCCCGTATGGATCGGACCAAGGATCCATGAATGCAACCACTCGCCCCATCCGATAAGGCGAACTCAACACCAGCTCATACAAACCGATTGCAAGAATGGCAATCAACCCGATAAAAATTTTCAAACTGACGCCGCCGATGAATAAAATCGACATTGCCAGCACCGATACCACAAAGAAAGCGCCAAAATCAGGCTCCAACAGCAGCAACGCGCCAACGATCGACAATACGACGGTAATGGGGAAAAACCCTTTGATCAATGAATTCAAATCTGATGCCTTACGATTAACATAATCGGCCGCGTACAACACCATGAAAAACTTCATATATTCCGATGGCTGCACATTCACGACATAAAGTGAAATCCACCGCTGACTGCCATTCACTTCATGGCCGATTCCCGGCACCAACACGAGCGCCAGCAGCAAAACACCGACAATAAACAGATATGAGATATATTTCTGCCACATCCGCATCGGAATTCGAAACGTCAACGCTCCCAATAAAATGCCAACCCCCAGATAGGCGCTATGCCGCAACAGGTAGTGCCCGGCGCGATCCGCGCCAAACTGCGCTTCGGCAATTGCGATGGAAGCGGAATAAATCATCACCAAGCCAATGCTGAGCAGCAGCAGCACAGACCACACCAACGACTGATCGAAATCGGTCATTACTCGCGGTTTTTGGCTGTGTCCTTGATAAATCATGGCTTAATGTTTTTGTGTCCGAAATTGTAATACTCGTTTTCGATATCCTTCACAGCAGCGATGAAAACTTGCGCACGATGAATATAATTTTTAAACATATCGAAGCTGGCGCAAGCCGGCGACAGCAGCACCGCATCGCCGGCTTGCGCCAACGAAAAACTTTGCTGCATCGCATCTTCCATGGTGATGGCGAAATGCACGGGCACGCCGCAATCCTCCAATTCATGCGCGATAATACCGGCATCCCGGCCGATCAAAACGACAGCTTTGGCGTTATCCGCAACCGCAGGCCGCAAATAGGAAAAATCCTGTCCTTTGCCTTCACCGCCTGCGATCAAAATCACATTCCGCTTCATGCCGCTTAAGGCAGCAACGGTGGAGCCCACATTGGTGCTTTTTGAATCGTCATAAAAGGTGATACCGTTGAATGCAGCTACTTTCTCCATCCGGTGCGGCAAACCGCGAAATTCCCGCAATGCGGACACCAGCGCCCCGGCATCCACACCCAGCGCACGGCATATCGCCAATGCTGCTAATGCATTGGCCGTATTATGCAGTCCGTAAACTTTCAGCTCCGATGCTCGCATCAGTTGTCGCGCACCTTCCGTCAACCACTTGTCGTCTCCGTCTTCCACCAAACCGAAATCGGTCGGGGTTGTCGCCTCACCGATACCGACTGTAACTTGCTTCTTACCCGCCAGCGCCATGGTGTAAACGTTGGGATCGTCGCGATTGAGAATCTGTATGCCCTCTCCTGCTTTTTCGTGCGCAAAGATATTGGCTTTTGCAGCAATATAATCCGACATGCCAGTGTAACGATCCAAATGATCTTCACTGATATTGAGGACTGCCGCCACATCCGCATTCAAATTGTGCGCGGTTTCCAATTGAAAGCTGGATACTTCCAGCACCCATGCTTGCGGCCAATCTCCCGCATCCAAACGCCGCATTAAAGCCGTCAGAACGGCCGGACCGATGTTTCCGGCCACTTCCACGTCCCACCCTGCTTTTTTCAACATCGCGCCAACCATTGATGTGACGGTTGTTTTGCCATTCGATCCGGTAATGGCGATAACTTTAGGTACTGGCAAACCGCTTTGTACAATCGCCCAGGAAAACAGCATCATATCGCCCACAACCGGTATCCCGCGTTGCACTGCCTGCCGCACACAGGGATCGGCCATTGGAACACCCGGACTGATCGCGATCAATTCGACGCCGTCGAGCATTTTCGTTTCAAATTTACCCGTAACCATCTGCAGTTGAGGAAATGCTTGCCGCAAGCCTTCGAGATTGGGCGGCTCCGTTCGGCTGTCGGCCGCACGCACCGCCGCACCTTGGCGAATCAACCAGTTCACCATCGATGCGCCGGTCTCACCCATCCCCAGCACCAGTACTTTTTTTCCTTGCAAATTCATCGTAGTTTTAATGTCGACAAGCCAATCAATACCAAAATAAAGGTAATAATCCAGAATCTGACCACAACCTGATTTTCTTTCCAGCCTTTTAATTCAAAATGATGATGCAGTGGCGCCATGCGAAAAATGCGCTTACCCCGCAATTTGAACGATGCCACCTGCAACATCACCGACAACGCCTCCACCACAAAAACACCTCCCATGATTACTAGCACGATTTCCTGGCGCACGATCACCGTGACCACCCCTAATGCAGCCCCCAGCGCCAATGCGCCGACATCACCCATGAAAACTTCCGCCGGATAGGCGTTAAACCATAGAAAAGCCAGCCCCGCACCCGCTATCGCGCCACAAAATACCGCTAATTCTCCCGCATTGGGGATATAAGGAATGCCCAAATATTTGGCAAACACCACATGACCTGCTGCATAGGCAAAAATAGCCAAAGCGCTGCTGATCATGACTGTCGGCATAATCGCCAGGCCGTCCAATCCGTCAGTCAGATTAACCGCGTTGCTGGTACCGACTATGACAAAAAAGGTCAGTATCATGAAACCGGCAAACCCCAGTGGAATGGCCACTTCCTTGAAAAATGGCACGATCATGTCCGTCTGCGCCGGTATTTCAGCCGTTGAAGCCAAATAATATGCAACCGCAATCGCGATCGCCGACTGCCAGAGAAATTTTGTTTTCGCCGAAAGCCCTTTGGGGTTGCGATGCACCACTTTACGGTAGTCGTCGACCCAGCCGATCACACCGAAACCCAACGTTGTCAGCAGCACCACCCAAATATACCGGTTGCTCAAATCCGCCCATAACAGGGTGGTCAATGCAATGGCCATCAGGATCAGCGCACCGCCCATGGTGGGTGTTCCCATTTTTATCAAATGCGTTTGCGGACCGTCATCGCGAACCGATTGGCCGATTTTATACGCCGTCAACTTACGTATCATCATCGGGCCGATGACGAATGAAATCGCAAGCGCGGTTAACGTCGCCATCACCGTACGCAACGTGATATAGCTAAACACGTTAAAGGCGCGGATGTCTTGCATCAACCATTGCGATAGCGTCAGCAGCATGAAACCTCCCTGGGCTGTTCCAATTGCTTAACCACTCGCTCCATTCGCATAAAACGCGATCCTTTCACCAATAACGTAACATCGTCCGCCAGCAGACCCTCGGTTACGTCCAGCAATTCGCCGATATCGGTAAAATGCCGCGCACCCTTGCCGAACGCTTCCGCCGCGTAAGCGCTTAATTCACCCAATGTCAGCATTTGATCAAGTCCGGCTTTACGCGCATCCCGGCCGATCGTGCGATGCAGTTCGATCGCCGCATGACCCAATTCGCCCATATCCCCGAGCACCAGGATTTTTTTCCCTTGCGCTGCGGCCAGAACTGCCAAAGCCGCTCGCACCGACTCGGGATTAGCATTGTAGGTATCGTCAATCAACAGTGCATGGTGCAAACCACATTTCTTTTGCATGCGACCTTGCACGCCCTGAAAAGACTCCAATCCTGCGGCAATCGATTTTTTGCCAATACCGAGTGCGACAGCCGCCGCACTTGCCGCAAGCGCGTTATAAACATTATGCGCACCGGGGGCATGTAGCAGGACATCGACACTACCATCGGGCAATTTCAATTGCAGCCGATTGGTCAATCGATCTGCCTGGTAACCGGCACTGACCGATGCCGTTTCGCGCAAACCGAAATCAACGATGCAATGCGAGCCGGCAAACTCGCGCCACAGCGGCGCATACCGGTCATCCGCATTGATGACGGCGATGCCATGCCGATCCAGTCCGGCGAAAATCTCAGCCTTTGCATGCGCCACCGATTCAACGGCGCCCAATCCTTCGATATGGGCCGCACCGGCGTTGGTGATCACCGCCACGGACGGTTTAGCGATACCAGTCAAATAAGCAATCTCGCCAAGATGGTTCATGCCCATTTCAATCACCGCATAACGATGATGCGCCCGCAATCGCAGCAGCATTTGCGGTACACCGATGTCGTTATTTAAGTTTCCCTCGGTTGCCAAGATCTGGTCGGATTCCGGCTTCAATTTCGCCGTATCGGCTGCAACTGCTTGCCGCAAAATCGCCGCAATCATTTCTTTGACGGTTGTTTTACCATTGCTGCCGGTAACGCCCACCAAAGGCAACGCAAAACGACCTCGCCAGTGGGCCGCCAGTTGACCCAGGCTCGTTCGTGTGTCTTCAACACGTATTAATGGAAGTCCTCCGGGCAGCTCGTCAATTCCGAAAGCCCGCTGAATCATCGCTGCAACTGCACCGCGTTCTTTGGCGCTGGCGACAAATCGATTACCGTCGAACCGCTCTCCGGTCAAAGCCACGAATAAATCGCCCGGTTTGAGCGTGCGACTATCGGTACTGACACCGGTAAACAACACGTCTTCGCCGCTCCAATCGACATTCAATACTTGCGCGGCCTCCCGAATCGTCATCATGGCCGTACCTGCGTTCTCGCAGCCAATTCACCGAGCACTTGCTGTACCACTTCGGCATCGCTAAACGGTATTTTTTGTCCTTTTATTTCTTGATAATCTTCATGACCTTTCCCAGCGATCAGCACGATATCGCGTGCACGCGCATTGGCAATGGCTTGATAGATAGCCAGCGAACGATCGATTTCGATTTGATAGCTCGCATGCTTCGCACCCGCCGCGATGTCGTTAATAATGCGAATCGGCTCTTCGCTGCGCGGATTATCGCTGGTAAAAATAGTCTCGTCGGCTAGGCGTGTCGCTACTTCGCCGACCATCGCACGCTTTCCTTTGTCTCGATCGCCGCCGCAGCCCACGACGCAAAATAACCGGCCTGCTTGCCGATCCCCTCTTTTCTCCGCTTTAACCGTGCGCAAAAGCTCTCGCAGCGTACACAAGACCTTCTCCAGAGCATCCGGCGTATGTGCGTAGTCCACGATAACAATTGGCTGATCAACCCCTTCGTACTTTTCCATCCGACCCGGAATGGGTTGCACATGCTGCAGTGATCGGACAGCATCCGGCAGTTGAACCCCGCTTGCCAGCAGTGCCGCTATGACAGCAAGCAAATTGGATGCATTGAATTTACCCAGCAAACCTATTTCTAAATGTGCGGAATTCTCCTCAAATTCAATATCGAATGCCATGCCTTGCATATCGAACCTGAGATTGGAACCATAGACCATTTTGAACTGGTCGCTGCGGCGTGTATGGGGATAATGAAACCCATAGCCGATCGTAATGGAAGACTTGTTCGCCAGTTGATGCGACAATTCGACACCCAGCACATCGTCCATATTAACGATCGCGTACTTCAATCCCGGCCAGAAGAACAAACGGGCCTTCGCTGCGGCGTAAGTATCCATATCCTGGTGATAATCCAAATGATCACGGGATAAATTGGTAAGTACGGCGACCGATAATGCAATGCCGTTGATTCTGCCTTGAGCCAAGCCGTGCGACGATACTTCCATCACCGCCGCCTCCGCGCCTTGATCGACGAATCCGGCCAACGAGCGCTGTAATACGGTGGCATCCGGTGTAGTGTTTTCTCCACTTTCCAAGTGGTCGCCGAAACCGCTTCCCAATGTACCCATAACCGCCGTTTTTTTACCCAAATTTGTCATCGCTTGCGCATACCAGTGGCTGCACGATGTTTTGCCGTTTGTACCCGTAATCCCGACTATCCATAATTTTTGTGAAGGATGGCCATACACATGGCTTGCGATCAGACCTGCGTTGGCTTTCAATTCATCGATCGCCAACGCGGGAATTTGCCATGCCGGATTCCATGTAAAACCTTGCGGATCCCACAGAATCGCGTTCGCTCCCGCCGCAATGGCCTGCGGTATAAATTTACGCCCGTCGGTTGCTTCACCTGCGTATGCCAGGAAAGTATCCCCCGGTTTTATTACCCGACTATCGGTTACCACATTCATAACCGGCACTTCCAATGCATTCAATAAATGAAAATCGAATGATTTGGCCGTCTTTTGCTTAGCGGTCATCGGAATCATCCTTCGTCGCCTATTTCAGGAGTCGCGGTAAAGGTAACCACATTATTGGCGGGTGCATCCGGTGGAATATTCAGTATGCGCAACGCATTTGACATGACTCCGTTGAAAATGGGCGCGGCCACAGCGCCGCCAAAATATTTCCCGGCGGATGGTTCATCGATCATTACTGCAACGATCAAACGTGGATTCGATACCGGCGCATAGCCGACAAACGTCGAAATATAGCTTTTGTCGGCATACCGGCCATTAATGAGTTTATGCGCCGTTCCGGTTTTACCGGCGACGCGATATCCGTTGATTTGCGCCAGCGGCGCAGTACCGCCGGGTTTGGTCGCCATTTCCAGCATCATGCTCATGGCTTGCGCGGTATCTCGCGAAATCACGCGCTGTCCCATTACCGGCATATCCTGCTTAAGCAGCGAAACCGGTTTTAATTCGCCGCCGCTGGAAAATATCGTGTATGCGCGTGCCAATTGCATCAGACTCGTCGATATGCCATGTCCGTATGACATGGTTGCTTGCTCTATCGGACGCCATTTGTTGTAAGGCCGCAAAATACCGCTGGCTTCTCCGGGAAAACCCGAATTTACCAGCGCACCGAAACCGGAGCGACTAAACATTTCCCACATCGTCTGAGAATCCAATGACAATGCGATTTTTGCAGTACCAACGTTGCTCGATTGCTGAATGATTTGGGCGACGGTTAGCTCGCCTTTGTTGCTGACGTCGCGAATGGTTTTTTTACCCACCTGCCATGTGCCGGGGGAGGTTTGCAGCACAGTATTGGCGTTGACTTTACCGACCTCTATGGCTACTGCCACCGTGAAAGGCTTTAATGTGGATCCCGGCTCAAAAGTATCGATCAATGCGCGATTGCGCAGTCTTTCGTTATCGATGGTCGATCTTCTGTTGGGATTGTAAGCCGGCAAGTTGGTCAAAGCCAAAATTTCACCGGTTTGCGCATCCAACACCACGACACTGCCGGCTTTTGCTTTATTTACAGCGACCGCTTCCTTTAATTCCGCATGAGCGCGATATTGAATTCTTCGATCGATCGATAATACCAAGTCTTTCCCGGGCTTGGGTTCGCGGATATTTTCCACATCCTCGACGATTTGGCCTTTATTGTTTTTGATGACGCGGCGGTGTCCCAGCTCTCCGGCCAGCATTGCTTCCCACCCCCGCTCGACGCCTTCTTGACCCTCATCGTTAATATCGGTAAAACCCAATACATGGGCGGCAAACTCGCCTTCCGGGTAATACCGCTTGGATTCGCTGGCCAAATAAATCCCTTTGATTTTCAACTTTGCGATCTTTTCTGCGATATCCGGCACTACTTGTCTTTTCAAGTACACAAACCGGCTATTCTCCCGATCGACTTTGACGCTAATATCCGTGCTGTCCATTTCAAGTAGGTCGGCCAGTTGTTTTAATTTTTCAGGAGATATTTCCACCATCTTCGGGTCTGCATAAACGGACGCAACAGGGGAACTAATGGCCAGAATATGGCCGTTGCGGTCCGTTATCATGCCCCGATCCGCGTTCATTTCCAGCACACGGCTATAGCGCGACTCGCCTTTTTTTTGCAAGAAATCGTGATTCATTCCTTGCAGGTAAGCGGCGCGCCCCGCCAAACTCACCAATCCCAGCAACAACAAGCAAAATATCAGCAGCGAGCGCCATGCCGATAATTTAATTTGTGGTTTTACTGGCTTAATCATGTTTATTTGCTATGCCGGTTATCTGTTTTCCGCAGTACTGATCGATACGATTTGTATGCTGGACGCAGCAGGTACCGCCATACCTAACTGCCCTTTGGCGATCTGTTCAATGCGTCCATGCATAATCAATGTGCTTTGCTCCAACTGTAGCCGACCCCATTCCACTTCCAGTTTTTGTTCTATTTCCTTTTCCTTCTCGAGCGCCATAAATAGCTTGCGCACCATATGCTGCGATGTAACCACGCCCAATGCGCATACAATCAATGCCATAACAAAAAAAATGTTCAATTTAAACATCGCATTTACCCGTTTAAATGCAATCGTTCCGCCACTCGCATCACCGCACTTCTTGCGCGCACATTATTCGCCACTTCCGATGCGTCAGGCCGTTTGGCTTTACCGATGACTCGCAATGTTTGCTTACTCAATTGCTGCAGCTCTCGCTCCCGCAGCGGCAAGCCGCGAGGAAACTCGTCCGTACTGGCTGCCGATCGCATGAACTGTTTGACTATCCGATCTTCCAATGAATGAAAGCTGATCACAACCAATCGCCCTCCCGGATTCAACATATCCACACTCTGCGGCAATACCAGCGACAACTCTTCGAGTTCCCGATTAAGATAAATTCGAATCGCCTGGAAAGTACGTGTTGCCGGGTGTTTTGTATCCTCCCGCTGCCGTTGTTGCGAATACACTGTCGCTGCCACAATCTCTGCAAGTTGTGTTGTTGTGACAATAAGCTGCTGAGTTCTCGCCTTAACAATCGCACGTGCAATCCGCTTAGCAAAACGTTCTTCGCCATACGTTTTTATCACCTCGGCCAGTTGTTCTTCCGTTACCGTTGCCAGCCAAGCTGCCGCCGTTTGTCCGCTGCTCGTATCCATGCGCATATCGAGCGCCCCGGCAGTTCGAAAACTAAATCCGCGCGAAGCTTCCTCCAATTGCGGCGACGACACTCCCAGATCAAGCAGTACACCGTCAACTTTTGCTACACCCAATCCCTGCAATATCAGCTTCATCCCGGAAAAACCGCTATGCCGAATGCAAAACCGCTTATCGTCGATCGCCTCGCCTGCCGTGATCGCTTCAGGATCGCGATCCAAAGCGATCAATCGTCCCTGTTCGCCCAGTTGCGACAGAATGAGTCGACTATGTCCTCCACGACCAAACGTTGCATCGACATAAATCCCCTTCGGTTTTATTGCCAACGCTGCAATCGCCTCCCGCAACAATACTGATACATGCATCGTTTTAGCTACAATGTAAAGCCATGCAACTGTGGCGGCAGATCGCCGTCCTTAAAGCTCAATGCATCTTCAATTTGTAAATTCCATTGTGCTTCATCCCACAACTCAAATTTGGCTCCTTGTCCAACCAGCACCACATCTTTAGACAGACCGGCAAACTCCCGTAGCGGTGGCGGTATTAGAATACGACCGGCAGCGTCCATTTCAACATCGCTGGCATTACCTACGAGCAGTCTTTGTAATCTACGTGTTGTTGGTTCAAAACTAGGCAGTTGGTTGATTTCTTTTTCTATGGGTTCCCACGCGGGCTGAGGATAAATCAACAGGCACTTAGAAGGATCGACTGTAACGATTAGACATCCGGCACAGGAAGACATTAGTTCGCCACGGTATTTTGCAGGAACCGCAAGCCTACCTTTTGCATCCAGACTAAGCTGCGTGACGCCACGAAACATATTGTCTCCAAAATTACGGAAAAATTAACTGGGATTTTCCATTTTCTTCCACATTCCCCCACTGTTTCCCACTTTAATAAAAAAAAATGGGATAGTCAAGCGACAAATTTAAGGTTTTAGTTATACGACAAAGACTTAAGATAGGTAAGCGTTTCGTTACTGAGATTAAAAATACTCAAATAAATAGATAGATATATGAGAATCTCGATGTAATTAATCACTTTCGCGATAATTATTTGAAAGGATAGAATTCGAGAGAAATACGATCAACAGCAATTCGATGAAGAAATTAAAAAAGCACACCGGATAAATCGGTGTGCTTTTTATTTTTGACGCGTTTAGCTGATACTTATTACAGCAACGGGATAATTAACAATGCCACAATGTTAATTATCTTGATCAATGGATTGATCGCCGGACCAGCGGTATCCTTATACGGATCGCCTACGGTATCGCCGGTAACCGATGCTTTGTGCGCTTCGCTACCTTTGCCGCCGAAATGTCCGTCTTCGATATACTTCTTCGCATTATCCCAAGCACCGCCGCCTGTGGTCATTGAAATTGCAACGAACAAGCCCGTTACGATAGAACCCATCAACACACCACCCAGCGCTTGCGGACCGAGAATAACACCAACCAGCAACGGTATTAAAACCGGTAACAGCGAAGGAATCATCATTTCCTTAATCGCCGCTTTGGTCAACATATCGACCGCACGCGAATAATCGGGCTTCGCGGTGCCTTCCATAATCCCAGGAATTTCTTTGAATTGGCGACGAACTTCAATCACAACGGAACCTGCGGCACGACCCACAGCTTCCATCGACATCGCACCGAACAAGTAAGGAATCATACCGCCGATAAACAAGCCAATGATGACCATGTGATTGGATAAATCGAAGGTTATTGTGTGTCCGGCATGCTCCAGCGCATGCGTATAGTCGGCAAACAACACCAACGCGGCCAAACCTGCCGAACCAATTGCATAACCTTTGGTAACCGCTTTGGTCGTGTTACCGACAGCATCCAATGGATCGGTAATTGCGCGAACGGAATCGGGCATTTCCGACATCTCGGCGATACCGCCCGCGTTATCGGTAATCGGGCCATATGCGTCCAGCGCAACGATAATACCTGTCATCGACAACATTGAAGTCGCAGCGATCGCAATACCGTATAAACCGGCCAATGCATACGCCAGCAAGATACTGATACACACAGCCAGAACCGGTGCTGCGGTAGCGCGCATTGAAACGCCCAGGCCAGCGATAATATTGGTCGCATGACCGGTAGTCGACGCTTCGGCAACATGCTGAACCGGTTTAAAATCAGTCGAAGTATAGTATTCAGTAATGACGACCATGAGCCCCGTCAGCACCAAACCGATTGCCGCAGCCAGGAACACGCGCATAACCAGCATACCGCCCGCTATTTCAGTGCCGTCGACATCAAGCGACATACCGCTCATGAACCAAGCAGTCACGGGAAGATAAGCCACCAGAGCAATACCGCCGGCAACCGCCAATCCGCGATAGAGCGCATTCATAATCTTGCCGCCTTCGCGCATTTTGACATAGTAACAACCGACAATGGATGCGGCGATAGAAACCGCGCCTAGCATTAACGGATAAATTACCGCATCAACGGCATTCGTTGTGAATAGCAGCGCACCCAGTATCATCGTAGCGATGATGGTGACAGCATAGGTTTCAAACAAATCCGCTGCCATACCGGCACAGTCACCCACGTTATCGCCCACATTATCGGCAATAACCGCCGGGTTGCGTGGATCGTCTTCCGGGATGCCGGCCTCTACTTTACCGACCAGATCCGCGCCGACGTCCGCACCTTTAGTGAAAATACCACCACCCAAACGTGCAAAAATTGAAATCAACGATCCGCCGAACGCAAAACCGACTAGAGGCTTAATGACATCACTAACAGCCTGATCGGGATCAGCACCGTTAAATAACACTGCGCAGTATCCGGCAACACCCAGCAAACCTAAGCCAACAACCAGCATTCCAGTTACCGCACCGCCTCGGAAAGCAATCGCCAATGCTTCATTCAATCCGACAGTTGCCGCCTGAGCAGTTCGGACATTTGACTGAACCGATACCGTCATACCCAGAAAACCTGCAGCACCGGAGAGAATTGCACCCAAAGCAAAACCAATGGCAGTATTCCCGCCTAACGCTATCCAAAGTGCAAAAAACAAAGCAGCGCCTACCATACCGATCGTCATATATTGACGCTTTAGATATGCTGAGGCACCCTCTTGAATAGCTTTTGCAATTTCCTGCATCCGCTCGTTGCCTGTAGATTGTTCAAAAATACCCTTAATCCATATACCACTGAATATCAGGGCTACAATCGCACTAACAATTGCGATAACTAAACCACTAGCCATAGAGAGCTCCAATTAAAGTCAGACCATAAAAAATTACATGCGAGATTCTGATCTAATTAATCTCGCATTCTTAACCACTTGTCTTAAATAAAAATTCAGTGCGTATTTTAGCTGTTCTTTCGGACTGAATGCATCAATTATTTAAGAAGATACCATTACCATGCATCCAAATGATCTCATCAGTGTTGTAATGAGATCGCGTCGTATCAAATTACAGCTTGAATTCACTCAGTTTCTTGGCAACAGCAACATTCTTTAACCGCACATAATCCGGTAAGCCATCCCGATACGGCGGATAATCCTCGCCTTCGATCAGTGGCGCCAAGTATTCGCGGCATGCTTGAGTAATACCGAAGCCATCTTCGCTGATGAAATCATCCGGCATCATTTTCTCGACATTCGCCACACTTGAGAGCTGCGCCATGCCAACCGTCCATTTATATGGCGAACTGGACTCGCGCACGATTGTCGGCATGACAGAATTATGACCTGCCAATGCATATTCCACCGCTGCTTTACCCATGGCGTAAGCTTGCTCTACGTCGGTCTTAGATGCAATGTGACGCGCTGCGCGTTGCAGATAATCGGCGACACCCCAGTGATATTTCAAACCCAAGCCATCCTTGATGATATTAGCCACTACCGGTGCAACACCGCCGAGTTGCGCATGGCCGAACGCATCGCGCAATCCTTGGTCGGACAGGAAATTGCCATCATCCCCCTTCACGCCCTCGGATACCACCACCGAGCAATATCCATATTCCTTGACGTAGCGGTCTACTTTGGCCAAAAACTTTTCTTTGTTGAAAGTTACTTCAGGAAACAAAATAACGATCGGAATCTCGCATCCAGGGCTTGAAGCCAAGCCACCCGCCGCAGCGATCCAACCGGCATGGCGTCCCATGACTTCCAGCACAAACACTTTGGTCGATGTTTTTGCCATACTGGCCACGTCAAAGCTCGCTTCGCGCGTTGACACCGCAATATATTTGGCTACTGAACCAAAACCCGGGCAGCAATCCGTGATCGGCAAATCGTTATCGACCGTTTTGGGAACGTGGATTGCCTGAATGGGATAACCCAATGTACCCGACAATTGCGAAACTTTCAGGCAAGTATCGGCAGAATCGCCGCCGCCGTTGTAAAAAAAGTAACCGATATTGTGCGCCTTGAATACTTCGATCAAGCGCTCGTATTCGCGCCGATTCTGTTCCAAACTCTTCAGCTTGTAGCGGCACGAACCGAATGCGCCCGACGGCGTGTAACGCAACCCGGCGATTGCAGCGGCCGAGTCGGCGTTGGTATCGATGAGATCCTCGGTTAACGCGCCGATGATGCCGTTGCGACCCGCATAAACGGAACCGATTTTATCGGCATGCTGGCGCGCCGTTTCCAGAACACCTGCGGCAGAGGCGTTGATAACCGCCGTAACGCCGCCGGATTGTGCATAAAATGCATTTTTAATTGCCATAATTTTCTCCTGATTGATCAAATCGTAAGCTCGTTAATTGTAATTCTTCTAAATCTGTACGAACAAAAACTCAGGCCGCAATGCGATTGCCGTCTGAGTTTTTGAACTGTGTCGCCACGCCTGATTTAGCCGCTCAATATCATTCAAGCGCTGAAAAAATCCGATCGCGTATCTCTTCAACCGTACCGATTCCGGTTATTTTGATATAACGCGGCGCACCGCTTTCTCCATTCTTCGACCAATCGGAATAATAGTCGACCAATGGTTCCGTTTGTTGGTGATAAACTTCCAGTCGCTTCCTAACGGTCTCTTCCTTATCGTCTTCGCGCTGAATCAGTGGCTCATCCGTCACATCGTCCCTATCGTTATTTTTAGGTGGATTAAAGTCGACATGATAAGTGCGACCCGATGCCGGATGCACTCTGCGTCCCGACATTCGCTTGACGATTTCAGCATCGGAAACATCGATCTCAACCACATAATCAATCCGTACACCGGCCGCTTTCATGGCATCGGCTTGCGGAATGGTGCGCGGAAAACCATCGAACAAGAAACCGTTTGTGCAGTCCGACTGTGAGATACGTTCTTTGACTAAATTAATAATAATATCGTCGGAAACCAAGCCACCGGCATCCATGATTTTTTTCGCCATGATGCCTAATTCAGTACCCGCCTTGACCGCATTACGCAGCATATCGCCGGTAGAAATTTGCGGTACGCCAAAATGTTCCTTAATATAATTGGCCTGAGTGCCTTTTCCGGCACCAGGGCCGCCTAACAAAATGACTCGAATAATAATCTCCCTTTTTTATCAATGACGCTAAGATATTAGATGTTGGTGACGAAGCAATTTCTGCCACTTCATAGCATGCCGCATTATAGCGCAGGCACATCCGATTCTCGAGCCTTTTGCTACGCAATTTTTGTAAAGCTAAACCCTATCGCATAAAACAAGTTAGGCTGATCCAAAAGTGTTATGCGATAATTTGGTCGACTCTTCAAATAGGATTCAGCATGGACGAAAACAGAAGCAAAGCGTTAGACGCTGCACTGGCCCAAATCGAAAAACAATTTGGCAAAGGTTCCATCATGCGACTGGGCGCCAACGATGTCGCCTACGATATCCAAGTCGTATCGACCGGTTCGTTAGGGCTCGATATTGCACTGGGCGTCGGCGGATTGCCGCGCGGCCGGATCATCGAGATTTACGGCCCCGAATCTTCCGGAAAAACCACGCTGACGCTACAAGTCATCGCTGAAATGCAAAAAATGGGCGGCACGGCCGCGTTTATCGATGCGGAACATGCGCTCGATCCGCAATATGCGCAGAAAATCGGCGTCAACGTCAAGGAATTGCTGATTTCGCAACCGGATAACGGCGAGCAGGCGCTGGAAATTGCCGACATGCTGGTTCGCTCGGGATCGGTCGATATCGTCGTGATCGATTCAGTCGCCGCATTAACGCCACGCGCCGAAATCGAAGGCGACATGGGCGATCCGCAAATGGGGTTGCAAGCACGGTTAATGTCGCAGGCGCTGCGCAAACTAACTGCCAACATTAAACGTAGCAATACCATGGTCATTTTTATCAACCAAATTCGCATGAAAATCGGCGTCATGTTCGGCAACCCCGAAACCACAACCGGTGGTAATGCATTGAAATTCTATGCCTCGGTGCGCCTGGACATCCGCCGCACCGGATCGATTAAGCAGGGCGAAGAAACCATCGGCAACGAAACGCGCGTCAAAGTAGTTAAAAACAAAATCGCACCGCCTTTCAAGCAAGCGGACTTCGACATTCTGTACGGCGAAGGAATCTCGCGCGAAAGCGAAATCATCGAACTGGGCGTATTACATAAGCTGATCGATAAATCCGGCGCCTGGTATTCCTATCAAGGGGAGAAAATCGGTCAGGGCAAGGACAACGTGCGCGATTTCCTTAAAGAACACAAAACCATGGCGCAGGAAATCGAACAAAAAATCCGCACAATCGTAGGCATCCCTCATTATGCTAGTCCCGCTAAAGAAAAAACCGGGAAAGATAAGAACGAAAAAGAAAAATAATTCTTATGGACGCTCGCTCTCCCTTAGAAATACGCGCATTGCGCTTCCTGGCGCAACGCGAGCATTCCCGCCGGGAATTGGAGCGCAAACTTTCTTCACCGGAAAACACCCGGTTATCAGCGGAAGTCATCGATACTCTCGATAAACTGGAACAACAAGGTTTTCTTTCTGAAAAACGCGCTGCGGAACAAATCGCGCGCACCCGCCGCACCCGCTTCGGCAGTCAGCGCATTGTCCATGAGCTGAAGACCAAAGGCATCGACGATCATTTAATCGGCGATATTCTGCCAGTGCTCAAAGAAACCGAGCTGGAGACCGCATTGAATATCTGGCGGAAGAAATTTGCGCAGCCACCCGCCACGAGAGAAGAGCGCGCAAAACAAATACGATTCATGATGAATAGAGGTTTTTCCATGGAAACGATACAACATGTGTTATCGCAGGCTGCTGAGGAAAACAAATGAGAAAATGGTTGGCGCAAACGATACTGATGCTGGCAATATTGCTACCCGGTTTTCCCGTTGTTGCGGATAAAATCACCCCGATCAAGGAAATTAACGACGCGCCGGTCAATTTTGACGGCCAAGAGGTCGTATTGAAGGGCACCCCCAAAAACCCCACGCGCATCCCGCTGGTTAATCTTAAATCTTATGTGCTGGAAGACAGCAGCGGGGAGATTACCGTACTCACCGAATCCGATCTCCCTAAAATGAACGAAGAAATCACCGTCCGAGCCAAAGTTAAAAGCCTGGCAATCGTCAAGGGAGATGCGTTGGGTTTAACAGTGATTGAACTGGAACGATACGAACAACAGCAAAAAATATGAACAGCAGCGAAATACGACAAAAATTTCTCGAATTTTTCGAATCCCACGGCCACACCATCGTAGCTTCCAGCCCATTGGTGCCGGGCAATGATCCGACCCTATTATTCACCAACGCGGGCATGGTGCAATTCAAAGACGTATTTTTAGGCCAGGATAAGCGACCTTATGTGCGCGCCGTCAGCTCGCAGCGTTGCGTACGCGCGGGCGGTAAGCACAACGATCTGGAAAATGTCGGCTACACCGCCAGGCATCACACTTTCTTCGAAATGCTGGGCAATTTCAGCTTC
>JALRCN010000048.1 GCA_023257295.1 Nitrosomonas sp.
TCTCCTTTACACATAATTTAATGTGTCCGTCAAAAGGGGACAACTCCAGTTTGGTAGAGTCGCCAGATTTCCTGACGATCCAGTAAAGTTAAGCGGGTGCGTTTATGTATGTTCATCTACAGTATTCTCCCAAATACTGTAAACAACGCTAGAAATTCTTACATGAAGCCTTATCTTTGGGCTTTGCTTGACGTACTGTGATGTCGGTAAGCATTTGACGGTATCTCGTTTGAAAGTATCAAAAGTACCGTCAAAAATACCGACAAATTGACGGTATGCCAAAAGATAATATGCTATCTCCTGACACAATCAATTACAAAAAAACCATGCAATTACAATGAATTTGATACGATATGAGACTTACTGATTACTGCTACTGGTGCCGAGAGGGGGAATCGAACCCCCATGATGTCACCATCGCGGGATTTTGAGTCCCGTGCGTCTACCAATTCCGCCATCTCGGCTTACTGAGTTTTGCTTGTATTTGAAAATACAGAAGGCGCAATTATCACTGAAAAGCTTCGGTACAGCAAGCCGCATGGGCGAAAACATGCAGCGACGGTATAATACGCGACATGAAAACTCAGGATTTCGATTTTTATCTGCCCGATGAACTGATTGCACAATTCCCCGCCCCCAAGCGCTCCGACAGCCGCCTTTTGCATTTGGACAGTGTTCACAATTATTGGAACGATGCATTATTTGCCGATCTACCTCAGTATCTGCGCGCGGGCGATGTGATGGTTTTTAACGATACGCAAGTAATCAAGGCGCGATTGTTTGGCAAAAAAAACAGTGGTGGCAAGGTGGAAGTGATGATCGAGCGGTTGCTAGACGATCGTCATGTGTTGGCAGCAATTCGCGCCAGTCACGCACCGAAACCGGATTCGCAATTACTGCTAGCCGATGCAATTCCAGTCACGGTGGTGTCGCGCGAACGGGAATTTTATACGCTACGGTTCGATCGTGAAGAGTCTGTCGCAAAATTGCTCGAACAATATGGGCAATTGCCGCTTCCGCCTTACATAGCGCGGCAAGTAACCGCCACAGATGAATCGCGCTACCAAACCGTCTATGCCAAGCATTGCGGCGCCGTTGCCGCACCGACCGCCGGCCTGCATTTCGATACCGCCATGTTGGATCGATTGAAAACGCAGGGCGTGGAGATTGCTTATGTAACGTTGCATGTCGGTGCCGGTACATTTCAACCGGTTCGCGCCGATGATATTGCCGATCATGTCATGCATAGCGAAACCTATCATATACCGCAGGCAACCGTTGATGCCATCGCACACGCAAAAGCGACAGGCAGGCGCATACTGGCGGTCGGCACCACTTCGTTGCGGGCATTGGAGGCCTGCGCTGCGTCACATCGGGGCGAATTAGTTGCCGGTTTTGGCGATACGCGGATATTTATTACACCGGGATTCCGGTTTCAGGTAGTCGAGCGGCTATTGACCAACTTTCATTTGCCGCGCTCTACGCTGTTGATGCTGGTATCCGCCTTCGCTGGGATGGATAATATTCGGCAAGTCTATCGGCATGCCGTGCAACAGCATTACCGTTTTTTTAGTTATGGCGATGCCATGCTGATCGAGAAAAAACCATGAAATTTGATTTACATTGCACCGACAAAGCAGCCCGGCGCGGCACGTTAACCTTGGCGCACGGCACCATAGAAACACCGGTGTTTATGCCGGTCGGTACCTATGGTGCAGTCAAAAGCATGTCACCGGCCGCGCTACAGGCCGTTAATGCGCAGATTATTCTGGGCAACACATTTCATTTGTGGTTGCGTCCCGGTATGGAAGTCATGGAAACACACGGCGGGTTGCATCAATTTATCGGCTGGGACAAACCGATTTTGACCGATTCCGGCGGTTTCCAGGTATATAGCCTTGGCGATTTGCGCAAAATAAGCGAACAAGGCGTTAAATTTAAATCGCCCGTAAACGGTGACAATTGCTTCTTATCGCCGGAAGAATCGATGCACATCCAACGCACACTCAATTCCGATATCGTAATGATATTCGATGAGTGCACACCCTACCCGGCCGATGAAACCGCTACGCGATTATCGATGGAATTGAGTTTGCGTTGGGCAGAGCGATCCAAACTGGCGCACAGCAATAATCCCAATGCGCTGTTCGGTATCGTACAAGGCGGCATGTACGAACATTTGCGCGATATCTCTTTTGCCGGTTTGTCCACGATTGGTTTTGACGGTTATGCCATTGGCGGCTTGTCGGTTGGAGAACCTAAATCGGACATGCAGCGCATCTTGAAGCATACCGCACCATTACTGCCGACAGACAAACCGCGATATTTGATGGGAGTCGGCACACCGGCGGATATTGTTCATGCGGTGTCCCATGGAATCGATATGTTCGACTGCGTGTTGCCGACACGTAATGCACGAAATGGCTGGCTGTATACGCGTCATGGCGTCATCAAACTGCGCAACAGCCAATATCGCTTGGATACCGCCCCACCGGACGAGCAATGCGGTTGTTACACTTGCCAGAATTTCAGCCGCTCGTATCTGTACCATTTGCAGCGCATTAATGAAATGCTCGGCGCACATCTGAATACCGTTCACAATTTGTTCTATTATCAGGAATTGATGGCGCAAATCCGACAAGCCATCGAAAACCGCCAATTCGAAGAATTTGCACAAGAATTTCAGGCATAAGCAGTCGACATGCTAATATGTGCGTTTTTTACGAAAACCTGTGGAGAAAACCATGCTGATTAGTGACGCATTCGCTCAAGCTGCTGCACCGGCGCAAAACGATGCCAGCTTGATAAGTCTGTTACCGATGATCGGTATCCTCGTTCTATTTTATTTCTTATTGATCCGCCCGCAATCGAAGCGCGCCAAAGAACACAAACAAATGGTCGAAGCGTTGCAACGCGGCGATGAAGTGGTCACCAATGGCGGTATACTCGGACAAGTTATCAATGTCAGCGAATCCTACGTCATCGTCGAAATCGCACCCGGCATCGAAGTCACCACGCTTAAATCTTCCGTACAAACGTTATTGCCCAAAGGTACTTTGAGAAGCATCGAGCCTAAAAACAAAACCGCAAAAACAAAAACACCGAAAGCAGCCGCCGTCGATACCAAAACCGATGAGAGCACTGACGCTTCCGTTACTAAAGAAGCTGAAACCGAGAAAAAATAACTTCTTACCGAGTCGATGCTGGATCAATCGTTTGTTCACGTTTTTTTCTTTTATTACTTTATAAACTGACACCATGAACCGCTACGCATTTTGGCAATATCTCATTATTGCGGTTTCACTGCTACTCGGCGCGCTGTACACGTTGCCAAACTTTTATGGCGAATCCCCTGCCGTACAAATTTCTCCTTTACGCGTTACTGCAAGCGCCGATACCGCGCTTTTGCAGCGCGTCGAGGATGCATTAAAACAGGCTAACTTGGAAGCCGACGGCTTGTTTCTTGACGAAACCAGCATTAAGGTGCGCTTCGCCAGCACGGACACACAAATCAAAGCCAAGGATTTACTGGAATCAGCACTCGGCAACGACTATATCATCGCACTGAATCTACTGCCCAATTCGCCGCAATGGCTGACAAGCCTGGGTGCGTTGCCGATGTATTTAGGACTCGATTTGCGCGGCGGCGTCCATTTCATGCTGGCTGTCGACATGGAAGGTGCCTTGGATAAATCCTTGGATCGCTACAGCAGCGATATACGCGGAATTTTACGCGAAAAAAGAATCGCCTACACCGGGCTTGAAAAACAAGGCAAGAGGCTAATCATCAAGTTTCGCGACGCCGAATCCCGCGCCAAAGCGGATACAGAAATCAAACAAAACTATCCCGATCTCGGTTTAATCGAAGAGAATACCGACAATCGCTACCACTTGATCGCGGCTATCAAACCGGAAGCACAAACGCGCTTGCAAGATTCGACGGTGATGCAAAACATAACGACCTTGCGCAATCGCGTCAACGAACTGGGTGTCGCCGAACCGATCATCCAAAAAGCGGGAACGGATCGCGTCATCGTGCAATTGCCGGGAGTGCAAGATACCGCAAAAGCGAAGGATATTCTGGGACGAACTGCAACATTGGAAGTCCGAATGGTTGATGATGAGCACGATATCGATGCAGCCATGCGCGGCCAAATGCCCGTCGGCACAGAACTGTATCAGGAACGCGGTGGTGCTCCGATTCTGGTCAAAAAGCAAGTTTTATTAACTGGCGAGCGCATCACCGATGCACAACCTGGATTCGATAAAGACAATCAAGCGGCTGTCCATGTTAATCTGGATAACAATGGCGCAAGGATTTTCAAGCAACTCACCCGTGAAAATGTGGGCCGCCGCATGGCAATTCTGTTAATCGAGAAGAATCAAGCAGAAGTCATCACAGCGCCTGTCATTCGCGAAGAAATCGGCGGCGGTCGGGTGCAAATCAGCGGCCGCATGACCAGCATGGAAGCACGCGACGTAGCGTTACTGCTCCGCGCCGGCGCACTGGCAGCACCGATGGACATCATTGAAGAACGTACCGTCGGGCCAAGTTTGGGTGCCGAAAATATCGCGCGCGGCTTTAATTCGACGCTTTACGGTTTTCTTGCTGTCGCGATTTTCATCGTCGTTTACTATGCGGCGTTCGGTATGATTTCTGTGTTGGCACTTGGATTCAACTTATTATTATTGATAGGATTATTGTCCATCTTACAAGCAACGTTAACACTACCGGGAATGGCTGCATTGGCACTCACCGTCGGCATGGCCATCGATGCCAATGTGTTGATTAACGAGCGGATTCGAGACGAATTACGCTCCGGCGCACCGCCTCAGTTAGCGATCCACGCCGGTTACGAGCGTGCTTTTGGCACCATCGTC
>JALRCN010000060.1 GCA_023257295.1 Nitrosomonas sp.
AATTCCTATTAATGTTAAATTTGGAAAACGATTTAACATTTCAAAAGAGTGGCCACCTAATCCAAGAGTGGCATCTACAAAAACAGGAGAAGTCGAATTATTAATTGCTGGTGTTAATATCCGATATTCTCCGGAAAAAACAGTGCTGGAGACGGCGGGGGGGATCGCCAACGCAATGCCGCTGTTAACGCTGTCCGGCGATTTGCCTTTTTTGGTGGTCAATGCCGATATTTATTGTGAATTCGATTATGCGGCGCTGCTACCGGCGATGGTCGCGATGCAAGGAAATTCGCAAAAGCTGGTGCATTTGGTGCTGGTTGGTAATCCCGCGCATCATGCGAATGGCGATTTTGCATTGCAGCAAGGGCAAGTGATGTTGGACGGCGATCCAAAATTGACGTTTAGCGGCATCGGTATTTATCAACCGTCATTGTTCAGCGATGTGCAGCCCGGTGTCGCGGTGAAATTGTCGGGGTTGCTGAAACAAGCAATGCGGGCCGGAAAGGTGTGGGGCGAGCATTTTCAAGGTACCTGGATCGATATCGGCACACCGGAACGGCTTACGGCATTGGATCGGCAACTCAAATTGCAATCGAAAACTTAGGTCTTCAGTCATGACACACATTCATTCGTTTATCGCGCGGCGTCAGCAGTTGGCAGCCCAGATACAAAGCGGAATCGTAATCGTACCGACGGCGCCCGAGCGGCTGCGCAACCGGGATGCGCATTATCCGTATCGGTTCGATAGCTATTTTTATTATCTGACGGGATTTCGCGAGCCGGAAGCGATTCTGGTGCTGATCGCAGCCACCGAACAAGCGCCTTCCCGGCATATTCTTTTTTGTCGCGAGAAAGACAAGGAACGGGAGATTTGGGATGGTTTCCGTTACGGACCGGAAGCCGCCAAAGAAGCATTCGGGTTTGACGAAGCTTATTCGCTTGCCAGACTCGACGAATTGCTGGGCAATCTACTGGCAAACCAATCGGCGGTGCATACACTGTTTGGCCAGGATTCCGACTGGGATCGACGCATCGTCGGCTGGATCAACCGGGTGCGCGAGCAATCGCGCGCCGGTGTGGTTGCGCCGAGTGAGATTCACGATTGCCGCGTGTGGCTCGATGAAATGCGTTTGATTAAAAATACCGAAGAATTGCAAATCATGCAGCGGGCTGCGGATATTTCCGTGCAAGCACATCAACGTGCGATGCAGATGGTGTCGCCCGGTATGCGCGAATATGAAATCGAAGCGGAACTGCTGTACACTTTCTGTCGGCATGGCGCACAAGCACCCGCATATACTTCAATCGTTGCCGGAGGCGCCAATGCGTGCGTGCTGCATTATGTGCAGAATAATGCCGTGCTTAAATCGGGGGATTTGTTGTTGATCGATGCCGGGTGCGAACTGGACGGTTATGCGTCGGATATTACGCGGACTTTTCCAGTGAATGGCACGTTCAGCGCCGCGCAGCGCGATGTTTATCAATTGGTTTTGGCGGCGCAGGCGGCGGCCATCGAGCAAGTCAAGCCCGGCAATTTATGGAATGATCCGCATCAAGCCGCGTTGCAAGTGCTGGCGCAAGGTTTTGTCGATCTAGGGTTATGCCGGGGAAGTGTCGATGGCGTGTTGGAATCGGGCGATTACAAGCGATTTTATATGCATCGCACTGGGCATTGGTTAGGGATGGATGTGCACGATGCCGGCGAATATAAACTCAAAGGCGAATGGCGATCGTTTCAACCCGGTATGGTGTTGACGGTGGAGCCGGGATGTTATATCAGTCCGGCAGAAGATGTTCCGCAGCATTTCTGGAACATCGGCATTCGCATCGAGGACGATGCGTTGGTAACGCCCACGGGTCATGAATTGTTGACGCAAGCGGCACCGAAAACGATAGCCGAGATCGAGGAGATCATGCAATGAGCGACGACAATGAGCGAAAAGTGATTATCTATAAAGTTTCTGAGTATCATCAGAACGGATCGGGCGAATCGCAACGAATACCGCGATCGCCGATGAATCGCTGGTTGAGCTACGCCATTATGATTCCGGCCGTGGTCGTATTGGTTTTGATCGGCGTTTTCTTTTTTGCTGCCTTTTTTGCATTGGCCGCTGTCCTTGTGGCGGTACTCGTCATGCGCTTTTGGTGGCTACGCAGGAAAATTGAGCATGACATGCGCCAATCCGCCGACATGACACAGAAATCCGAAACGGATCAGAGTGTTATTATCGAAGATGCGCAAATCATCGAAGAAACGGAAACGCGCGAGACCGGACATAAAAGCCGATGATCGATAAGAACGCCGTTGATCGAAACGTTATCCGAGTAAGTTTACGTGAGCAGCGACAGTAACATCTTGGGCGATGTATTGGCCTGAGCGATGATGGCTGTAGCTGCCTGTTGCATGATTTGCGTTTTGGTCAGCATGGTAGATTCTATTGCGTAATCGGCATCTTTAATCCGGGAGCGGCTTGCGGTTGCAGCCTCGGCGGAGGTTTGGTTGTTGGTAATGACAGACTCAAGCCGATTCAATTGAGCGCCGATTTTAGACCGCTCCCCGTTGACGTGATTCAATGCAAGATCTAATCGGAAAGTGGCAAATCCGGCATTGTTGACTAAGTCGATATCTTGAATGCTCATTGCGGTAGTGTTAACTGCACCGAGCATGACATCAAGCGTTTCGCTTTTGTTGGCGCCTACTTGTAACTGTTTTGAGTTGCCTGCGGCGGCCAAGCCGATATTTTCCCAGATTTCGTTAAATCCACCCAACGGATTGGTGCCGCTTTTTAAGCCGGTATCCAAGATGACGGATTCGGCTGTCCTCACTGTGCCGCCGTCGGCATTGGCGCCACCGATAGCGCCGGTATCCGCATCGGTTAAATTGAGTCCGCCGATATAGGCCGCGCCGCCTGCGTTAAAAGCGCCAAGGAAGGCGTTAGCGGTGGCGTAAGTACCGCCACAGTGGCGGCATTGATGGCATTATCCAATGTGGCGGTTGGATTTTGATTTAAGTAAGTCATGACATCCTTGATGCCAGATCCACCGAGATTTTTTATTTCCTGATGCATGAAACGAACTGCGGCATAAGCGGCCGAATAATCATCTGATGTACCGCCCCATGCGCCGCCACCACCGCCAAATGTCGCTGCGCGGGTCATGACACCGCCGATGCCGACACCGCCGATCGATGCTTGCAAACGCTCATCGGCACCGTGAATAAATTCCGCAGCACCTTCCAAGAACCAGGTTTGATCGACTGCGGGGTTGAACATTGAGGCGATATTCATACTGCGATACATGACGGCAGGCACCATTTCATGAGCAATAATACGATCGTTATAAAACGGCGCATTGCCGCCATTCGGTAAATTGACCGGAGAGAAATCGCTCATATCTATTTGCAGCTTGACGTCGGTCGCTTTTCCTGTGAATCCACCGGGAATGGAGCCAACCACTCTGGCAGCAGTACCGCCTGCGCCGTCGGTAAACGTAGTTAATTCGATATTCATATCGGCGCCATCGGCTGTGATTCCGTAATACTGCTGAATTAGGCTTTCCGATTGTTCGAGCCAACCGGTTTGCAAACCGTATAGAACCGCCAGTTGATCCTCGGTTCCTAAGACGCTGGCTCCAGAGGTATCAAAAACCTTTTCGCCGTTAAAAGCGGCGCTGGTCGAAACCCTTTCGATTTCCTGAATCAATTGTGTTGCTTCTTCTTGCAATGCTCTTTTATCGTTTATGCTGTTGGTTGCGTTGGCGGCTTGTATCGAAAGTTCGCGAACACGTTGCAGTGCGGATGAAATCGAAGAAAGCGCGCCCTCTGCGGTCTGCAGCATGGAAATACCGTCGTTGGCATTTCGAGATGCTTGATTCAATCCGCGAATTTGTGCGCTCATCTGCTCGGAAATTGAGAGACCCGCTGCATCGCCTTTTGCCTGATTAATACGCAGACCCGACGAGAGCCGTTCCAATGAACGGTTCAAATCGGCAGTAGTCGATGACAAATTCCGGGAACTGGTCAACGCCGCTAAATTGGTATTAATCGATAAAGGCATTTTTATACACTGCTAAATTTCGAGTGAATGTGAAAGCTATTTGCGGAAATAAACCGATTTTCTTTAGCTATTTTTTAATTTGAATTGAATTTTTTCAGTAGAATGAAAAGCTATTGCCGACAATGGCGTTGCATATCGTTATGCAACTTCTTGTTTTTAGATGAATAGATGGTTGTGTAGATAGGACGCGGGTATCGGCATATACAATCGAAATTTTCTGTACGGGTTTACGATAAGAAAAGCATGTGCGCAATCATGTGTCACTGCGATAAAGCATTCAGCGCATCGACATATATTGATTGCTGGTTGTGTGCTACCGCCTCATACGTTAACCGGCCGCGATAAACATTCAAGCCGTTGCGTAAATGCGGATCGTCCAGCAGTGCTTTGCGATAGCCTTTATTGGCAAGTGCCAGGACAAACGGCAGTGTGGCGTTATTCAATGCGAAAGTGGAAGTACGTGCAACCGCGCCTGGCATGTTAGAAACGCAATAATGCACCACGCCGTCGACGGTATAAATCGGATCGGCGAGTGTGGTCGGTTTGGATGTTTCAAAGCAGCCCCCTTGATCGATGGCTACGTCCACCAATACCGATCCGCGATGCATGCGGCTCACCAGTTCGCGATTCACCAATTTCGGTGCGGCGGCACCGGGAACCAACACTGCGCCGATGACCAGGTCGGCGGTGGAGACATGCTCCTCAAGGGCGTCTACAGTGGAAAAAACCGTATTGATGCGCGAGCCGTATTGTGCGTCCAATTGTTGCAAGCGATGGATCGATTTATCCAATACCGTCACATGCGCTTCCACACCCATTGCGATGCGCGCTGCATTGGTGCCAACAACGCCGCCGCCGATCACCACGACGCGCGCAGCTGGGACTCCGGAAACGCCACCCAGCAGCATACCGCGCCCACCTTGATCCAATTCCAGCGCGTGCGCACCGGCTTGAATCGCCATGCGACCAGCTACTTCGCTCATCGGTGCTAGCAGTGGCAGGCCGCCAAAACTATCGGTGACCGTTTCGTAAGCAATGGCAATACAACCGGAGTCGATCAAGCCTTTGGTTTGTACCGGATCGGGAGCAAGATGCAAATAGGTAAATAACACCTGTCCTTCGCGCAGCAATGGAATTTCCGACGCTTGCGGTTCTTTGACTTTGACGATCATTTCTGCTTCGGCATATATCTGCTGCGGCGTTTCGGCGATTTCCGCACCGGCTGCACGGTATTTGTCATCGCTTAAGTCAATTTGTATTCCGGCGTTTTTTTGTATCGTCACGCGATGCCCATGCGCAACCAGCTCGCGTACCGCCGTCGGGGTCAGTCCCACACGGGATTCATGAATTTTGATTTCCTTGGGTACGCCGATTCGCATTTGAATTCTCCACGCTATTTTCGTTAGGGTCTTAGGAAGTTAAGCACTTAAAGAAGTGTGTTAACTTACTGAGATGAATGTTAAAAACAGATACTATTTCCGTTCTCGAATTGGAGAAGCTAAATTCAGGCAACTTATT
>JALRCN010000088.1 GCA_023257295.1 Nitrosomonas sp.
ACAAATTCAGATGCTTGAGGAAGAGCTCGGGGTGGATGTTTTTTTGCGCAACGGCAAGCGCGTTGTCGGCATTACGCAACCGGGAAAGCTCATCATTGAAACCGCAACACGCATGCTTCGCGATGCCGATAATCTGAAAAAAATCGCCCAGGAGTTTTCCAGCGAAGCCAGCGGCACGCTAACCATTGCAACCACGCACACGCAAGCGCGTTATGCCTTGCCGCCGGTCATTCAACGGTTTACCACACGTTATCCGAAGGTAAAGCTGATTCTGCGGCAAGGCAGTCCGGTGCAAATTGCAACCCTGGTAACATCGGGCGATGCGGATATCGCAATCGCAACCGAAGCAATCGAACAATTCCATGAACTCGTCATGTTGCCGTGTTATCAGTGGAATCGCTGCATCGTCGTACCGCCCAAGCATCCACTATTGAAGCAAAAGCAGTTGACGCTGGCGGCGATCAATCAATATCCGATCATCACTTACGATTTCGCTTTTACCGGCCGCTCGAAAATCAATCAGGCATTTGCCGATCAAGGATTGGAACCGAATGTGGTGCTAACCGCAATCGATTCGGATGTGATTAAAACTTATGTGGAATTGGGGCTGGGTATCGGCATTCTGGCCAATATGGCATTTGACGCGAAGCGCGACAGAAACCTCAGATCCATCGATGCCGGCCATTTGTTTGAGCCCAGCACGACGCGCATCGGCATCAGCCGCAACAGTTACTTGCGTGGCTATGTTTTTGATTTTATCGAAATGTTTGCGCCCCATTTGGATCATGCGGCCGTCCAGGCCAAACTGGAGGGCGAAAAATCCGATCGAATGAAAGAAAATTAAGGCGCGCGACCAAGCCCCAGCCGCGATAAATGATTCAATAATTCTTCCTCTTTATAGGGTTTGCCCAGAAAAACACTGACACCCAAATCGCTGGCGATTTTCCGGTGTTTTTCGGCGGTACGAGACGATATGATGATAATTGGAATCTTCGCCGTTTCCGGGTTCGCGCGAACATGCCGGATTAATTCAAAACCGTTCATCTTGGTCATTTCCAAGTCGATCAGCATGACATCCGGAACGGTTTCGCGCAGGATTTCGACAGCTTCTTTGCCGTTTTTCGCGATCAAAATCTCACAACCTTCCCGTTCCAGCAGGCGGCAAGTCACTTTGCGCACTGTCAGCGAATCGTCGACCACCATCACCGATGGCGGCCTGGCCGATTTCTTCAGTGCAGCGGCGGCAGTTAGCTTCGCCAGCGGCGTATTGAACACTTTCTTGACGTCGCTGCGCTGCAGTAATTTAACCGGATTCAAAATCAAAATCACTTCGCCGTCGCCGGTGATGGTTGCACCCTCCACGCCGGGTGCTTGCGCCAATTGCGCCCCGGCGTTTTTAACCGCAACTTCCGTCTCGCTGCGCAATTCGTCGACATGCACCGCAAGGTACTGCGTGCCGCTATGTAAAAACAATACCTGATTGTGTTTTGCGGTTGCGGAAACGGGGTTGGCCTCGCCCAATAAATGTGACAGATGGGAAAACGGATATTGCTTGCCGTTGAGTTCGACGCGATGATGCCGGTACATTTTTTGTATCGTGTCGGTATCGAATACCTGACGATGCTCGACAATGAATGAAGGGATCGCATAAACCTGTTCCCCGGCGCGCACCATGAAGGTTTGCACAACCGATAGCGTGAGCGGCAGATAAATCGTGAAGACGGTTCCCTGGCCGGGCATGGATTGAACGCCGATACGACCGCCCAGCAACGAAATTTCATTCTTGACAATATCCAGACCGATGCCGCGCCCAGCAATTCCGGTTACCGCATCGGTGGTCGATAAGCCTTGCATAAAAATCATGGCTGTTATCTTGTCGTCGTCCAGCGCCTCATCTTCCTGAATCAGACTCATCCGTTGCGCTTCTTCGCGAATACGCGGCAAATCCAGGCCGCAGCCGTCGTCGCTGAGTACGATAATTACTTCGTTGCCTTCCTGGCGCAATTGCAGCGTGATTTGCCCGGTTTCGGCTTTCCCGACTTGCGATCTTTGTTTGGGCGCTTCGATGCCGTGCGCAATTGCGTTGCGCAAAATATGCTCCAGCGGCGGGTTTACCTTTTCCAGCACATTGCGGTCGATTTCGACTTCGCCGCCTTTGATGCGCAAATTGGCTTTTTTACCCATATCGTCGGCAATCTGGCGCGCAATGCGGTAATAACGCTCGGCAAAATTGCTGAACGGCAGCGTGCGGATTTGCAGCAGCGATTGCTGCAGCTGGCGGTTAATGACCGACTGTTGCGCCACGGCCTCTTCAGCGGCGACATGCGAACCGCGCAAGTTTTTCTGCACGGCGATGATATCGTCGATGCTTTCTGCCATCGACCGCGTCAATTCCTGGAAGCGGGTAAAGCGGTCGAATTCAAGCGGATCAAACGGATGTTCGCCTTCGTTTTGTTGCGCAAGATGCGATTGCATTTGCGTTTCCGCCTGGATTTCCACTTCGCGAAACTGATCGTGCAGGCGATGCGTGCTTTCGGCAAGATCCTGCAACGATTGTTTGAAGTGATTGAGCTGCGCTTCGATTCTCGAGCGCAACGCGCTGGCTTCGCCGGAATCGTTGACCAAGCGGTCGATCAATTCCGGATTGATGCGCAGTATCGTTTTGGATTGCGGCGCTTCAATCTTTTCAGGCGTTACTTGCACCGGTTCTTCGGGTTCGTCGTTTGCGGCCTCAATCATAGCCGGTTGGCTGCGCTGAAGCTGCTCAACCGCGCCGCTGATGGCGTCAAATTCGCTTTCCAGCCGATCCAGCGCGGCATCGGAAACATGGCGTTCGCGGAAAACCGCTTCGACTTGGCTTTCCATCGCATGAATCAGTTCGCCCAAATGCAATGCCCCGGCCATACGTGCGCTGCCTTTCAAGGTATGCAGCAAACGCAACAAGGCGCGATGAATATCTTCATCCTGTGGCAAAATGCGCCAGCCGCGCAACCGTCCGCCGATTTGCGGAACGATATCATGCGTTTCCTCCAGGAATGCTTGCAGCAATTCCGAATTGACAACGTCGGCGGTGTCCGGCGCATCAACCCGTGCGGCAGGCTCGGCGGTTTCCCGAGCGCAAATCGGATCGGTTGCCGCGGCGGGTTTTTCTGGGGCAATCTTAACCGCAGGGGCAGTTTGAGCGCTTACCCGCGATTTCGGTTTAACGGTAACTTTCTTGGCCAATAACGATTTTGCCGCTTGCACCAATTCCTTGGCTTCGATGTGCGCATCGATGACGCCGTATTTGCGCAAATTTTCGCACCATCCGGTATAAACCCGCTGTGCGCAGTCAACCAAATCGAGCAATGGATCGGAGGCCGGTTTTTTAGTGCCCAAACACAGTGTCAGAACTTGTTCCAGATACCAGGCGGCCTCGCTCATGTCATCGAGCTTGACCATGCGGCCGCTGCCTTTAAGCGTGTGAAACCCTTGCCGCAAATCGCTCAACGATTCGCGGTCGGCGGCATCGGCGCGACAACGGCGTATATTTGCGGCCATGCCGGCCAGCACGGCTTCGGCTTCTTCCAGATAAACATCGAGCAATTCCGCGTCGATTGGCGAAGATGAAGTCGTGTCGTCAATTGCCGCTTGTTGTTTTTCTGTCGCAGCAGGGGAATCGGCGTTGTTTGGCGGCAATAGCGGCGATTCGACTGGTGCCGGTTGCGGCGTTGCTGTGATTTGGAAGAGTGCGATTGCTTCTTCGACAATCTGCTGACTATCGAGCCGTCCGCTGCGGTATGCTTCGACAAAAAATCCCAAGCTGCTTAGTCCGTCCACGAGCAGGATTTGCTCGGGTTCGTCGATGTCATAATCCGGGATCGACAGTTTATCGACCAGGCCTTTGCAATGATTCAGCAGGGTATTGGCCTGATCCAGCGTCAGCATGATCAACGCGCCGGATGCTTGCTTAAACAATTCCGGCAGCCGCAAAAGCTCGGCGCGCTGCGCGGGTTCGAAAAAGAATCGATCCAGTACGGTTTCGATTTGCGCCAAATTGGCCAGAATCTCCCGGCACACTTGATTGAGCAATTCCTTTTCTTGCGTTTTGCTCTCCAATACATCGAACGACGGTGCCGCCGGTAATTCGCCGATATCGGCATCCCTAGCCGCTATGCTCAGCAAACGGGATTCGAGATTATCGATTTGGTGGGACAAATCGGGCGATAGCTTGTTGAAATCGTCAATAATGCTTTCGGCCAGCAATAGGGCCGTGGCCATTTCCATCGCCAGCTCTTCGCTCATGTCATGCGGTTTCGCTTGCAGATAAGCGATCGTGTTGCCGATTACGTCGATTAATTTGATCAGCGGCGCGCATTCGGTTTGTTTCGCCTGAAGCCCGAGCCAATCGAGATATTCGGACAACGAAACCAGACTGTCTTCCTGACCGGCGCAATATTCGCGCCAAATGTCGTTGGCTTGCATCAGCGTGTCACGCAGCCGCTCCAGCACTGGATTCAGCGTTTCCGATTGCTCGAAGGTCAATGTATCCTTGTCTTGCCCCGGCCATGCATAACTGCGTTTGATGTCGTCGATGCGCTGGTCGCTCGATTTGCTCTGGACGATGTGATACAGCAATTCGCGCATTAAAACGGCGGTGCTGTCGGATGCTCCGGCAGCAAGACGGCGTATCGCTTGCTCGATCCTGCCGCACAAGCGGCGGGTCGGCATATCGATCCGATCGTCTGGTTGTTGCAGCAAATCTTCCAGGAAACCGGCAGTCACCCACCAAAACGCGCGCTGTTCGGTTGTTCCGGGAAATTCTTCGATTCGATTCACGGCAGCGGCCATTTGCCGCAACCCCTCCCGGTGCGACGGATCGCGCAGCCATTGAAGCAATCCCGCCTGATATTCGGCACCTAATTGTTTGGCTAAGGTTTTTGCGGATGATGCATCGATATGCGCCGCTTCGGCTTTTAGCGTTGGATTTGCTGTCAATCGCGGGAAAAACAAATCGCTCTCGGGTGCGTTTTTAAAACCATATACCTGCATCAACGTGCGATACGGCGGATACAGCCGCAGCGGATTTTCCCCAACGCCGTCGATCAATTCGTTTAGATAAAAAAGCAATGCGTTGGTGGATTGTTTCAGTGCGTCGATAATGTCATCGCCGGGTTGAATTTTTTTGACGATCAGCGCATCGATCACTTGTTCCATCTTTTCGGTAACGATGCCGATGCTGTTCAAATTCAACATCTCGAGCAGGCCGTCCAGTTGATGGATATAACTGCGGCAATCCCTGATGAACTTGTCGTTGCTCGGGTGTTGGCGATATACGTCCAGATTCTGATCGATCAATGCGAAAACCTGATCGATTCCGTCTTTGATTCCGATGATCGAGGCGATATTCACTTCATGCCGAGCGCTCATGGCCGCATTCCATCAATGCCGGTTGAAATCGGGAACAATGTCATACCTTGAAATTCGATACTGATGCTTTGAGCTCGGAAGCAAAACCGGAAATTTGCTTGATCGACGCGGTGGTTTTCAAAGTTCCTTCGGTATTTTGCCGTGTGATATGGAGAATTTCCTCCATGTTAGCGACCACCTTATGCGCGGCGCGCGTTTGCGTTGCCGTGACGTCAAAAATATCGGAAACCAGTTGCGCAAGCTGCTTCGATACTTGCTCGATCTCTTCCAAAGCGCGCCCTGCGGCATCGGATCGTGCGGCACCTTTCGCCACGCCGAGCGTGCTCCTTTCCATCGCGGCGATTGCGTCTTGGGTGTCTCCTTGAATGGTGACGATTAATTCGCCGATTTGTTTGCTGGCTTCGGCGGATCGCTCGGCCAGGCGTTGCACTTCCTGCGCAATCACGGTGAATCCGTGCCCCGCCTCGCCCGCTGCGGTTGCTTGCAACGCAGCGTTCAATGCCAGCACATTGGTTTGTTCGGTAATATCCGAAATCAGCGCGGCAATCTCACCGATTTCTTGCGAGCTTTCGCCCAGCCGCTTAATGCGTTTCGACGTATCCTGAATCGATGTGCGAATGTCGTTCATGCCCGATATGGTTTCGCGCACTGCCGTAGCGCCTTTTTCGGCGGCATCCAGCGATTGCTTGGCAACTCTGGCGGACTCCGTCGCCATATCGGATATTTCGCCGATCGACTCGGTCATGCCGAGAACCGCTATCGTGGTTTGTTCGATTTTTTCGGTTTGATGCTGCGCGGCGGTCAGCAATTCCGAGGATACTTGCTGCGCTTGATTCGAGGCCCTGACGACCAATATGCTCGCTTGATTGACCTGCTCGACCAGCGTATGCAATTCCTCAATGGTGCAATTGATCGCGTCTGCAATTGCGCCGGTGGTGTCGTCGGTAATATCGGTGCGCACCGTCAAGTCGCCGTCGGCGATTCTTTTCATATCGTCCAGCAGCATCACGATGGCTTTCTGCGTTTTCTGGATTTCATTGCGATTGATCCAGTCCTGGTATTGCGCGTTGCGGCGCATGGATCGAATCGACAGGATAAGCGCAACGATAACGCAAGCACCGAGTGCATAAATAGCTATGTCGAATAAAGCGGCGGTTTGCCGGGCTTGTTGCCGGATTTCGTTGCCAAGCGTATCGAGTTGAAGCAATGTGAATTGATCGTGATCGGCGATGTCTTCGATCACCGGTTGCAACGCAAACGCCACAGGAATTTCTTTCTGCAGTGCATGCATGTGATCGTCAAATTTGGCCAGCAGCGCGTAAATATGAGAGAGTAAATCCTGGATCGTTTCGTCTTTATCGGAGGCTGCGCCAAGTCCGTTGTGGCCTTGTCGCAGCGTTTGTGCCATGGCCGAAATTTGCGCATGATCTTGTGTCAATTGCTGCATGATTTCAGTCAACGGCGTGTCGAATGACAGCATTGTTCCGACATGCTTGGCAATCGTGTGCGCATGCATTTTGATTGCTTCCACCGCGCGCATTTCTTGCGGCAGATTGCCGATTTGTGCCATGTAACCGGTCAATTCGTCGACGTGCCGGGTCAATTGATTTTTCGCTATCGAAATGCCTTTGACACTGCTATTGAGAAGCATCAGCGATTCTTGCCGACTCAAAACCAACTGGATCTTTTTTTCCTGTCGATGCCAATTGCTGTGATATTCAGAGAAGTCGGTCGATGACGTAAGATTCGTGTCGCCTTGCAATAACGCTGCGATATTCTGGTTTATCTGCTGGGAATCGTTACGCAGCGATGCGAATACTTCGTCGTCGCCTTGGATGATTTGCTTTACGATGCTTGTTAAGTGCATATGCCGTATTTGCAATTGAGCGACGAGTTCCGATTGCGCCGAATGCTGTCGTGTTTGCTGTACATTCCAAGCGAGTGCGACCAAAAGCAGCGCAATGAAAAATAACGTTATAACGCCGAGCAACACACTGTTATTCAGCACGGATGCGCTCTGCGGAATATTTTTCCTGACTGGCAGTACGATCGCCGGCAACTTCTTTCCGGTAGCAACCAGATCAGTCGTTAAGCTAAATTTAGAAAAATCTTTTCCCATTACTTTCTCCAGCACCGCAAGCTCGATTGAATCCGCAAAGTAACTGATCGTCACAATCGGTTACTTTGATTGATATTGGCAGATAGCTTAACTGCCCGGAAGTATGATCAAAAACGAAATAAGACCCATAAAATCAGGTCTATTACAAACCAAGTCGTCGACAGGAATTATGCCAAAAACAATTGATAAGCCGGGTTCTTGGTTTCGTCCCAGTAGCGATAACCCAATTGGTTCAAAAATGCTTTGAAATCGGATTTTTCTTCCGGAGGCACTTGAATGCCGATCAGTACGCGACCATAGTCCGCTCCATGATTGCGGTAATGAAACAAACTGATATTCCAGTTGTGGCTCATATTATTGAGAAAGTTCATCAATGCGCCCGGTCGGTCGGGAAATTCGAAACGGTATAGAATTTCGTTTTTAACCGTGGCTCGTCCGCCGACCAAATGACGGATGTGCAGCTTGGCCATCTCGTTATTGCTCATGTCTTCCGTGGCCAAGCCGCTTTGTTTCAATCCGGCGATCAGCTTCTGCGCTTCTTCTTGGTTGCGTACCGAGACGCCGACAAAAACATGCGCCACTTTCGAATCGGAGTAACGGTAATTGAATTCGGTGATACTTTTGGCACCCAATAAATTGCAAAATTTCTTGAAGCTGCCGGGTTGTTCCGGGATTGTCACCGATAGCACCGCTTCGCGCTGCTCGCCGATTTCCGCGCGCTCCGAAATATGCCGCAAACGGTCGAAATTCATATTGGCACCGGATGCAATCGCAATCAGCGTTTTATGCTGGATTTTCTCGCGCGCGGCATAGGTTTTGAGACCGGCAACGGATAGCGCACCGGAAGGTTCCAGGATCGTGCGCGTGTCTTCGAATACATCTTTGATCGCGGCGCAAATCGCATCGGTATCGACCAAAATCACTTCGTCAACCAGTTCCCGGCACAGCCGGAACGTTTCCTTGCCGACATACCGTACCGCAACACCGTCGGCAAACAAACCGACTTGCGCTAACCGAATTCGGCGCCCCGCTTGCAGCGAACGGTACATGGCATCCGAATCGACCGGCTCGACACCGATAATCTTGATCTTCGGATAGAGGCGCTTCACGTAAGCCGCCACACCGGCGATCAATCCGCCGCCGCCGATCGGCACGAAAATGGCGTGAATCGTGCCGGTATGTTGGCGCAAAATTTCCATTCCAACAGTGCCTTGCCCGGCAATGACATCGGGGTCGTCGTAAGGGTGCACGAATGTGGCTTGCTCTTCTTTTGCCAGCGTTATGGCATGCTCGTAAGCGTCGTTGTACGAATCGCCATGCAGCGCCACAGTAGCGCCCAGCGCCATCACGGCATGCACTTTGATTTGCGGTGTGGTTACCGGCATCACGATGGTGGCGGAGCAATTAAGTCGCTTGGCAGCCAATGCAACCCCTTGCGCATGATTTCCCGCCGAAGCCGCCACTACGCCGCGATTGCGCACCGCAGGCGACAACTTGATCATTTTGTTATATGCACCGCGCAATTTGAATGAAAAAACCTGCTGCAAATCCTCACGCTTCAGGAACACACGGTTATGAATGCGCTCGGACAAATTGGCGACATGCTCCAACGGGCTTTCGATCGCTACATCGTAAACCTGTGCGGTCAGTATTTTTTCAAGATAATTGTTTTTCATAACGCGGGAGGGGAGTGATTGCAATCCGGGACTTACGGATTTTAGCATGATAGGGAATCGCATGCGGATTTGCTATTAATGCGAAGAACCCTCCGTCCTGTCGGAATCCGACGGTTATTGCATTTTTCAGGGTCAATTTTTTATTTTTCCAAACCATTCGTAAGTAGCGCTCACATCAACTGTCTGTGTAAGAATTTCTAGCGTTGTTTACAGTATTTGGGAGAATACTGTAGATGAACATACATAAACGCACCCGCTTAACTTTACTGGATCGTCAGGAAATCTGGCGGCTCTACCAAACCCGAATCTGGAAGGTAACGCAACT
>JALRCN010000108.1 GCA_023257295.1 Nitrosomonas sp.
ATGACATTCTGTTGAAAACTACTCATGGGATTACTCCTTTGCGCTTTCGCGCTGCGTTGATAAAGATTCGCACCTCTATCAAACCGGGTAATCCCACCCTTTGGCAAGATCCTACTGTCAGATCAAGTCTGAACTACTACACTTCATTAACTTCTTCTCGTGGAAATGCAATTCCTACACCTGACCAATTAGTTTTCTCAATAATACGGATTCCTTCAGGATCTCCAGTAGTTGAAAAAATTTGTATTGTGAACGAATTTGCGATTTTCTAACTCCAATTTGGCTTTGTGACAAATAATGACGCTGCTGTATGCTATCGGACGAAAGCGCAACCACTGCATTTAAAGCGCGCTGTGAAATTTATAAGAGTAATGCATAATACATTGCTAATCCTCTTCATTTACATGCTGTAGAACAGAAAATTGTGAGGTTCCCTCTGTTTTTCGTCTTCCAGCAGACGAATTCTTGGAAAAGGTATTCCTACGACCCCAGCGTATCAATCCCCGCCTGCGCAATCTGCGCATCTTCAAACGAGCGCACGCCGCTGACGCCGATAGCACCAACAAATTGATTGTCGGCAATAATCGGTAATCCGCCTTCGATGGGTAAAGTTCCGGGTAAATTCAGATAGCGCAGACGGCCTTCCGCGATATTTTCTTCCCAAATTTTGGTTGGGCGACGAAAGGCTATGGCGGCGCGGGCTTTTTCCATGGCGACGTTGATGCTGCCGTATTGCGTGTCGTCCAGACGTTGGAGATAAAGCAGATGCCCGCCATCGTCGACAATGGCGATAACGACCGCCCAGTTATTCCGCTTGGCTTCGGCTTCCGCGCCTGCCGCGATTTTCTTGGCGTCTTCGAGGGTCAGAATAATTTTGTTTGCAGTCATAGGATTCAACCGGAAAATGGGGAATTGATAGGAAACATCCTTCGCATGCGCAGCCTTCGGTGTTTATTGAGGCGATTGCGCCTGCGAGATGTTGCTGCCCGGCGGTACGCTGCGCGTGAGCCATACGTTGCCGCCGATGGTCGAACCGCGACCGATGGTGATGCGCCCCAGAATCGTCGCCCCGGCGTAGATCACCACATCGTCTTCGACAATCGGGTGGCGCAGGTTGCCTTTGACCAGGGCGCCGTTCTCATCCACCGGAAAGCGTTTGGCACCCAAGGTGACCGCCTGATACAGGCGAACATTCTGGCCGATGATGGCGGTTTCGCCGATCACCACGCCGGTACCGTGATCGATGAAGAAACTACCGCCGATTTGCGCACCCGGATGAATCTCGATGCCGGTTGCCGAATGCGCGATTTCGGAAATCATGCGTGCGATCAGCGGCACGCCAAGTTCGTGCAGCACGTGCGCCAGCCGGTACAACATGATCGCCCGGATGCCAGGATAGCAAACCAGCACTTCGTCGATATTGCGCGCCGCCGGATCGCCTTCGTAGGCGGCTTGGATGTCGGATTCCAGCAAGCGCCGGATTTGCGGCAGTTGTTTGGCAAACGCTTGCGTAATGGCGACCGATTTGGCGCGGTCTTCGTCGCCGGGCACTTCCAGTCCGGAGTTATAGTGCAGTTCGTGCTGGATTTGTACCATCAATTCGCGCAAAGTAACATTCAGCGTGTGTCCGACATAGTGGTCGATGCCTTCGTCGGCTAATTCAGAGGAGCCGAGACGGTTCGGGAACATCGCCGCACTTAAGCCTTCCGCAACGTTCGCCAGAATCAGGCGCGAAGGCAAACGCGGCGGACGGTCGTGGCGGTTACGGCTTTCCAGTGATGCAATGCGCAGCGCGCGCAATTCGTCCACAATGCTGTCGACGTCCAGGTTCGTGCTGCGCAGCAGCGGGTCGCGTATATTTTTATTGTCGTTCACGTTGATGCCAAGCCTTGTGCGTCAAACATCCCCTCAAAAAGGATGCTGCTGAGGTAGCGTTCTGCCGAGTCCGGCAAAATCACCACGATGGTCTTGCCTACGTTCTGCGGCCGTTTTGCGTGACGCACTGCGGCAGCCACCGCCGCGCCGCACGAAATGCCGGCCAGTATGCCTTCTTCGCGCGCCAGGCGGCGAGCATACAAAATAGCATCCTCGTTGCTGACTTGCTCGATTTCATCCACCAGCGACAAATCCAAATTACCCGGCACGAAGCCCGCGCCAATGCCCTGAATTTTATGCGGCCCCGGTGCCAAGGTTTGACCGGTGCGCGTTTGCGTTAACACCGGACTGGCGGACGGTTCGACCGCCACCGTGGTGACGGCTTTGCCTTTGGTTTGCTTGAGGTAACGGGAAACACCGGTCACCGTGCCGCCCGTGCCTACGCCTGCGACAAAAATATCGACCGCGCCGCCGGTATCGTCCCAAATTTCCGGTCCGGTGGTTTTTTCGTGGATCGCCGGATTGGCGGGATTCTTGAACTGTTGCAGCAACACATAACGCCCCGGGTCGGAAGCGACGATTTCGTCCGCCTTGGCGATTGCGCCGCTCATGCCGCGCACGCCTTCCGTCAGTACCAGCTTGGCACCCAATGCCACCAGCAATTTACGCCGCTCCATACTCATCGTTTCCGGCATCGTCAACGTCAGCGGAATGCCGCGAGCCGCCGCAACAAACGCCAATGCAATGCCGGTATTGCCGCTGGTCGGCTCGACGATCTCTTTGCCAGAGCCCAGCAAACCATCGCGCTCGGCGGCATCGATCATCGCTACGCCAATGCGGCATTTCACCGAGTACGCCGGATTGCGTCCCTCGATTTTTGCCAGCACCAACGCCGGTGCGCCGTCCGTTATGCGATTTAAACGCACCAATGGCGTACGCCCGATCGATAGCGAGTTATCCTCAAACCAATTTGCCATAAAATTTTTCCTTTGTTTTTAGCGTTCAAATACCGATTATTGACTATAGCGCATTCGATCGGATGCTGAAAGCGGTAAGTGAGCGCAAATCCGGCACTCAATAGATTTCTTTTGCCGTTAAATCGCTTTCATTTTGCAAAGATCCGCCAGCGTACCCTATAATCCCTTCCATATTATCGTATCGATGCTTGAATACACCTATCCAGGCCAATCACACTATCAACCGCACATGTTGACTGCAACCTATATTCATATTTTCGGTGACAATGACATAACCGTCTGGGGATTAACCGGGCGCGAACGCTTGCATCGCATGCTGCAAGCGAAAGAGAACCTTACGTTCGCCGACGATGTTGAAAAAATTCCCGTCAGCGCGGATGTGCTGTTCATCAATGCCAATTTCCTGTTCGACGCGCGCGTGCTATCCGCTGTGCTGGGATTGGATAAAAAAGTGGCTTTATACAGCGACGAAGGCTGCCCGGCGGCCATTTGGACCGATGGTGGTCATGCGCCGCAATTGTTGCGCAACCTAAACAGTAACAAAGATCAAAATTACAAATTCGCGCTGCTGACGATTTCGCGTATCGGTTTGCAGGATCTTAAAATCGATTTCCAACAGAATTTAAAAAAGAAAGATCCGCCGTATATTCTGCCGATCAGCGAACAAAACCGCACGTTGCTGGAACAGGAATTGTTTTCCGGTTCGTATAAAGGCGTGACCGATCTCGTCACCAAATGGGTTTGGCCGGTACCCGCCTATTGGGCGACGCATTATTGCGTGCGTCAAGGCTGGCAACCGAATCATGTGACGTATCTCAGCATCGTACTCGCCGTTTTAGCCGGATTGGCATTTTGGGCCGGATTCTTCGGTATCGGTCTGCTGATGGGGTGGTTCATGACGTTCCTGGATACCGTCGACGGTAAGCTGGCGCGCGTCACAGTGACGTCAAGCCGCATTGGCGATGTATTGGATCACGGCTTGGATATCGTTCATCCGCCGCTATGGTACATTGCTTGGGGTGCCGGGCTGGCTGGTACGCAAATGGCCATACCCGGTCTGGAAATTTTTATGGCGCTGATGATGCTGGGCTACGTCGGCGGACGGCTGTGCGAGGGCGCATTCCAGTTTTGGCTCGCTTCTTTCGATATGTTCATCTGGCAAAAACTGGATTCATTCAACCGATTGATCACAGCGCGGCGCAATCCCAATCTGATTTTTCTGAGCTACGGCTGGCTCATCGGAAGACCCGATGTAGGGCTATATATGGTCGTATTCTGGCATTTGATTTCCACCGCTTTCCTTGCATGGCGCGTGTTAACGGGCTGGCGCACCAAGAAAACCGAAGGCTCGCTGAAATCCTGGCTGCAGGATATCGATCCGGCGCGCGACCGGGAAATTCTGGCTGTTAGAATTTTCACACGCGCCCCGATCGATTTGCGCAAACCCTTTCCACTCGCGTAATACTTCTTCTCCGATCCCTAATGACACAACAAATCCGGATTGACCGGCTGCGAACCGGAACAGCCAAACTCGGTTGTTTGCTTAATCCGATGGGCGGTCAGGTGCGCAAACGCAAAACCGCAGTCCGGCAAGCACTGGATGACATACCCGGTATGCTGGTTTGCGAAGCCAACGATGTGGGCAGTTTTAAAACCGCAATCGATCGATTGATTCAAGCAGATGTCGATTTGCTTGTCATCGTCGCGGGCGATGGTACCACGCATGCGATCCTCGGTCATTTGTTTGCTCTGTTGACGCCGGAAACATGGCCGATGGTCATGATCGTGCCGGGCGGCACGACGAATATGACGCCGCTGGACCTCGGCATGAAAGGAAACCCGGAACAAATCATCCACCGTTTGCGCGCATACTTGCGCAACCCATCCGAACCCCGGCTGGTGCAGCGCCCGGTATTACGTATCGAACAGAATGGCATGCCGAGTATGTACGGTATGTTTTTTGCCGTCGGTTTAATCGCGCGCGGCGTCAAATTTTCGCGCAGCCCGATCAAGCAGATAGGCATCACCGGCGGCATTTTCACCGCCATGATTATGCTGCGTTCGTTATTCGGCATGATCGCCGGAATGATATTGGGACGTCACCAAAGCGAATGGGCGCCGGTCACGATGACCATGACCGATGCCAGCGGGAGAGTCTATCAAGGCACTTATTTATTTGCGCAAGTCAGCGCACTGGATTGCCTGTTGCTCAATATCCGTCCGTACTGGGGCAAGGAACCGGCACCGCTGCATGTCACGTTGGTCGATCAGTATCGCAAGCGTTTATGGCGTTCGCTATGGCCGTTAATTTCCGGCGGCGGCCATGTTTTGCACGAAAAAGACGGCTACTTCAGTCATAATACCGGCGGTCTAACCTTGCAAATGGACGATGAATATATCGTCGACGGCGAGTTATATCGATCCCGAAGCGCGCAAGACCCGTTGCGAATAACTGCAACCGATCCCGTGCAATTTTTAGTCTTGTAGATAAGCCCGATGATGGATTCACGCCCAACACACACTGCCGCAGTGCCGGAAGCATTGATTCACGAAGCCTCGACGGAGAGCGGGCTGCCGGTTTCTCCCGATTTTGCGCCGCTGGTCGAAGCTCTGCAAACGCGCTTCGGCGCATCGCTCGACGCCGTCCTGTTGTACGGTTCCTGCCTGCATTCCGCTTGCAGCCTCGACGAGGGTATCGCGGATTTATATGCCATCGTGGACGATTACCGGAACGCCTATCCGGAACGTTACTTGAGCTTGTTCAATGATTGGCTGCCGCCGAATGTTTTTTATATCGAAGTGCCGCACCAGGGCAAAACATTGCGCGCCAAATACGCAGTGTTGTCGATTACCGATTTCGAACGCGGCGCGACGGTCTGGTTTCATTCGTATATTTGGGCGCGGTTTGCGCAACCTTCCCGGCTGTTGTTTGCACGCGAGGAAACCGTCCGGCGCCGTATCCACACGACGCTTGCGCACTCGGTGATCACTTTTCTCAAATCCGGCGTGCCCGCACTCGATGCCGGCACAATGAACGTTGAAGACATCTGGACGCGCTGCCTGGTATTGACCTACGCCGCCGAATTGCGCGCCGAAAAAGAAACGCGGGCGCGCCATCTGGCAAGAGCCAACCTGGCGGCATTTACCCGCTTGACCGATACGGCATATCCGTTACTGACGTCGATATTGGAGAAACAATCGGCAGACTGTTATCGTTGTTTGACGAACCCAACGCTGCAACGGCAGGCACTTTGGCGTTGGCGCTTGCGTCGCTGGCAGGGGCGTATTTTATCGATCTTGCGCTTGGTCAAAGCCACACTGACCTTCAGCAACAGCGTCGATTACGCCGCCTGGAAAATCGAACGGCATACCGGCGTGCGTGTGGAAGTCACACCGTTGCTGCGCCGCCATCCTATCTTGTGGGGACTGAAGGTCGCCAGGCAATTGTTACGCCGCGGCGTATTGCGCTAAGAAATACCGTTAATTGTGCAAACTATTAGGCATGGCACCAATGTTTCGACGATATCATGCAAATTCAGCGAGCTAAAAATTGAACCATGTGTATTTGATACTCATCAAATCTTTAAAAATTATTTCAGGCAGTATGCAAAAAACTTTTGGAAGGGCACGCGATGGCAAATTTTACCGAAGATCAATTAGTACAATTAAAAGCGGCATTGCAAAAACGTTATCTGGAACTCCAACACGAAATCCGCGATGAATTGGCACACACTCAGGATATAAGCGCTGACGAACTGACCGAATACTTGAACAATATTCCGGATGACATCGATACCGCACTGATCGACCGGCAGATTAACGAAATGCTCGAATTGGAAATGTCGATGCGCTATCTCAGCGAATTGGAATTCGGCGATTGCATCGATTGCGGAAGCGAGATCGGATTCGAGCGTTTGCTTGCCTATCCTTCCGCACAGCGCTGCATCCAATGCCAAGTTCAATTTGAAAAAGCCTTTCCGAAAGAATCGAATCCTTCTTTATAGCAGAATGCCGTGCGGTCACGCGCCTGCTTTGAGTAAAATCAGAACTGCTCCACCGCCGCCGTCCTCCGGTTTTGCCTGACAAAAAGCCAGTACATCCGTATGTTGCATCAACCAATTTCCAATTCTGCTTTTCAGCACCGGTTCGCGGTTTTTTGAACTCAAACCTTTACCGTGTATGACGCGCACACAGCGCATTTTCCTCTGTATGCAATGATCGAGAAATGCGATTAATTGCTGCCGGGCTTCTTCACGCGTGCATCCGTGTAAATCGAGATTATGCTGAATGCCCCAATAACCGCGACGCAATCGCCGCAATGTTTGATGTGGCATTCCGGGACGCACATAAGACCAAGCATCGCCGGTCTCCATTGCAACCGAAATATGATCGGACAGCGTATCATTCGGCGCAATTTCCTCCACATAGCGCTCTTTTCTCGGATAGGGCGGCGCTTTGGGGTCGTTATGAATGACTTTATCCGAAACGGGCAACGGCGCTACGTCTTGCATCGCCGCTCGAAATAGCGCCATTTCATCGTTGTCTTTGCCGTGGTCTTCGATCATGCCGCCGATGCATGCGTTTTGGATGGCGATGCTATTTCAGATTATCCAGATATTTTTCCGCATCCAGCGCCGCCATGCAACCGCTGGCTGCACTGGTTATCGCTTGGCGGTAAATATGGTCCTGCACATCGCCAGCGGCGAATACGCCGGGAATGCTGGTTGCCGTCGCATTGCCCTGCGTGCCGCTGCGAGTCACGATATAACCGTTCTCCATATGCAATTGCCCGGCGAAGATATCGGTATTGGGTTTGTGGCCGATAGCGATAAACACGCCTTGCAAATCGATCGTTTGCGTAGCGTTATCGAGCGTGCTTTTGATACGCATGCCGGTTACGCCGGATTGGTCGCCAAGCACCTCATCCAGCACATGGTTTAACGCTAATTTGATGTTGCCGCTGCGCGCCTTTTCCATCAATTTGTCGATCAGGATTTTTTCCGACCGAAACTGATCGCGTCGATGAACTACAGTCACCGTACGCGCAATATTGGCGAGATAAAGCGCTTCTTCCACAGCGGTATTGCCACCACCGATCACGGCAACATCCTGACCTTTGTAAAAGAAACCGTCGCAAGTCGCGCAACCGGAAACGCCGCGCCCCATGAAAGCTTCCTCGGAAGGTAAACCTAGATACTGCGCGGATGCGCCGGTAGCGATAATCAACGCATCGCAGGTATACGTGCCTTGGTCGCCGATCAAAGTAATCGGCTTTTCCGTCAGTTTAGCGGTATGAATATGATCGAAAATGATCTCAGCTTGAAAACGCTCCGCGTGTTTCTGGAATCGCTCCATCAACTCGGGTCCTTGTACGCCCATGGCATCGGCCGGCCAGTTATCAACATCGGTCGTCGTCATCAATTGCCCGCCTTGCGCCAATCCGGTGATCAATACCGGATGCAAATTGGCGCGGGCGGCATAAACTGCCGCAGTATAGCCCGCCGGACCGGAGCCTAGAATCAACAATGTACTGTGTTTGGTCGTCATAATATGATCGCGAAGTAAATCGGAAGCGTTATTGTACCCGCAAACGATCGGATTTCCTTATCTCCGCCATCCAGATAGGGCGCACCACTTGACGGCAACGCATTGAATGCGTTTTACTTATGCGTCGGGAATCCGACGGTCGTATACATTCATCAATACATACAATATAGAAAGGAATTTCAATGAAAAAGCTTATCATTATCGTCCTCGTTATTTTTGTTGCCGGCTATATCAGCCTGATGGTTCAATATTTTTAAGGAATATTTTTCAGCCGCCGTTCCAGGCTATAAATTTTTTGCAGGCATGGTCGTTAAACAATGAGACGTCCTTTTTCGGGGATTGAATCTCATTAAAAACACAAGATACGCGACCAAGGGGCTATCGCCATGCAAAAATTACGCATCAGAATTGTTAAAGAAAGAACGAATACCGATCGATCAATAACCGATAAAACTCAAAAAATAGGTCGATATTTCGGAAAAAACATTTATTCGATTCTCGGCAGCGACGCTTTATCGTTGATTGTTACACCCACAATTTTTGTGATTTTTGCGGGACTGGGATGGTGGTTCTGGTATGTCGCGCTGCCGATACCTTCCGTAATTCTTCCGGCGATTGCCGTTCTAGTCTTAACAACATATTGTTTTTATAATATTTTCTGGCGATATAAGAAGTGCGAAACCGAGCAAAACGCCATCAGGCTCAGTACCGAACGGATGAGAAAGCACAGTTCCCGATAGTTTTGACGACTGGCAGTGCGCTCGGAAATTACGCCATGCGCCAGGAAAGCACGGCATTTGCATAAAGCGGAATCAGATTTTCCCCTGCAAACTCGTATTGTTGTGGCACCAACCAATTTTCTTTATTGAGCGTGACAGTATCCCGATTGCGCGGTAATCGATAAAAATCCGCACCATGGAAACTGGCGAAAGCCTCCAGCTTGTCCAATGCGCCAACCTGCTCAAATGCCGTCGCGTATAACTCAATCGCCGCATGCGCGGTAAACATCCCGGCACAACCGCAAGCGTTTTCCTTGGCAGCCTGCGCATGCGGCGCGCTATCGGTGCCAAGGAAGAATTTACTCCCGCCGCTGGTAGCAGCTTCCAACAAACTCTGGCGATGAACTTCGCGTTTCAATACCGGCAAGCAGTAATGATGCGGGCGGATGCCTCCCTGGAAAATCGCGTTGCGGTTCAGCAATAAATGATGCGCAGTGATGGTAGCGGCAATTTGCTGCGGCGCTTGCCTGACAAACTGTACCGCATCGCGTGTGGTGACATGCTCGAATACGATGCGCAAACCTGGGAATCGTTGCACTAGCGGCGCTAGAATCCGGTCGATAAAAACCTTTTCCCTATCGAACACATCGATGCCGGGATCGGTGACTTCGCCATGCACCAGCAACGGCAAGTCCATTTTCTCTATGATTTCCAGAGTGGCATAACACTTCACGAGATCGGTTACGCCCGCATCCGAATTTGTAGTTGCACCCGCAGGATAGAGTTTTACGCCGTGTATTACGCCGCTTTCTTTTGCACGGACAATTTCCGAAGGCGGCGTATTATCGGTCAGATACAGCGTCA
>JALRCN010000169.1 GCA_023257295.1 Nitrosomonas sp.
CATGTGCGTGCACACGCTGTTTAGAAAATGCCGGTCGTGGGAAATGATGATGATGGTATTTTTGCTGGCGTTGATGACATCTTCCAGCCAGCGGATGGTATTGATATCGAGGTTGTTGGTCGGTTCGTCCAGCAATAAAATATCCGGGCTGGAAAATAACGCCTGCGCCAACAACACGCGCAACTTGAATCCCGGTGCAATCGCGCTCATCGGCCCTTGGTGCTGATCGGACGGAATGCCCACGCCAAGCAGCAATTCTCCGGCACGCGCTTCGGCGGAATATCCATCCAGCTCGGCAAATTGCGACTCCAATTCGGCTGCGTGCATATAATCCGCTTCCGTTGCGTCCGGGTTGGCATAAATGGCGTCGCGTTCCTGTTTGACGCGCCATAACTCCGCATGTCCCATCATGACCGTATCGATGACGACATACTCTTCAAACGCGAACTGATCCTGACGCAGCTTGCCCACCCGCTCGCCGCTGTCTACTGCAACATTACCGGCGGTGGGTTCAAGATCTCGGCCCAGAATCTTCATGAACGTCGATTTTCCGCAACCGTTCGCACCAATCAAACCATAGCGATTGCCACCGCCGAATTTTACCGAAACATTTTCAAACAGCGGCTTGGCGCCGAATTGCATGGTGATATTGGCGGTGGTAATCAAAGTGTGTGCCTGCGTATTATTGTTTCAAGAGAAGGGCCGACATTCTAAACGTTTTTTAGGGTCGCGGTGTGCGATAGTCGCTACACTGCGCATACATTGACTTGCATCGCGATTGGTATTGAGTATGATACTTTTCAATTGATTAATTGAAAGGGGATATTGTGAATGTGAATGCCGCCGGTTTTCCTGTTGCTATTTCTACGCCTGCGACATCGATTGACGAAGTGATTGCGCAATTAACCGCCATCGTCGAATGGTCTAAACAAAATAACTCGCGCATCGGTTACTTTGCCGCGCTGTAACAATGCCGACGGGAGAGTTGGCCGATCTCAAAGGCGACTTTGATAAAATTAACGGTGTTCTCGCGGGCCTGGTGGGCGATGTGCAAAATGAGTTAGCGGAAATATGGTCAATCCTGGGATTGCTCAATCGTTTTCTGGGTAGCGTGGAAAAGATCATCATCAATTTCAGCATGAAAAAAGCCCGCGATGCCGCCTGGTCATTCGCAGAAAAGCTATCCCCTTTATCCGAAGAGCAACGCCAGCAAGCCATCGCAGAAAAAGACGAAATGATCGCGCTGTTTTCAAACGTAATCTCACATCCGGGTTTTTACGGCTCCCTGATCAACCTGGCCATCTGACTCGGAGAGCGGGGTACCACGCGCCAGCGTATTGAGATATTGGAGTGAGGGAAGGTAGTGGAGGTGGATTCGTTTGTTCTCGGCAAAAAAAGCGGACCCTTTTCCATTAACCATCGACAGAGTTTGATTTTGCCAATCGTTCAATAAAGGGGTTTAACCTATTTGCAATCGAGTCTGACCTTGATTTTCGTACCTGAATCTGGCTTTCTCCATCAGTGCTCTCGAGGAATAAAAAATACAATCAATGATAATTATCAAGGTGGTTAAAGTTATTTTATGCGATCATTTTCTGGTATCTGTGGTCTGATCTATATTTATATATCATGAGGAGAGCAAGCAATGGGAGCTTTATATCGGTTGATTATCATACTTGCCCTGGCATTGCCGATTTATCCAGTGTGGGCAGTGAGTACCGTAGGTGGAAATCTCACCGGCACTTTCACTGGAAATGAAACCGGCGGTTTCGTCAATTATTCCGGCAATATTGAAGGAAGCTGGACAGCATCCGGTGTCTTTGACGCGGGGGGGAATTTTGTCGAAAATGTTACCGGTAACGGCACTTTCGGCGGTGTAGGCATTGCCGGTTCATGGCAAGTCATCGGATATAACGCCGCCACAAAAGCGATCAGTGTTACTTGGACAGCTCCCGATAACCGCGGCCCCACAAGCGGATTGGCTAATGGATCGGCCGACGGATCGGTGACGCTTATAGTAGATACCGCAACCGGGATTGCAACCGGTGCATTTCAAGGCCAATTCTTTACTCCCGATGGCACCAGAAACATTACCGGCACTTGGACGGTACAGTTCCAGGGTTTTGCCGATAATACCGTCACCGGTCAAATACAGGGAAATTTCAGCGGCAACGCCGATTATGTCGGTGGTGTTAACGGTACAGTGTCAGGCGATTGGCTTGTCCGTTTTATGCCGGACGGCTCTGTTTCCGGCACCGCCAGCGGTAATTATGACGGCGGCAATATTGCTGTAGCCGGTTATGGCAGCGTTTGTATCTGCGGCACATGGATCGCGTTGGTCACCAGGGATGCTGGCGGTCAATTCCGCCTTGAAGGTTCGTGGACGCATCCGGTCATTTCCGGTACGCTTGGCGGTAGCGGTGGCGGCCCAATCGTCTGGTACATTAACCCCGATACCAATCCAATCCAGGCCAATGGCACCTTTTCCGGTTCTACCGTATTTACCGTACCATTGTCGCTGCCGATGCCACCAATTTCAGTTGCGGTTTCCACCTCAGGAAATTGGAATGCAATCTTACCGATTAATCCTTGATACGCCGATTCCTAATAAAATAAACTTCTCCATCGTGAAAATGGAAGGGAAATATTGCTGAATTCGGTCTGTGCGGAGATTGCCACATGCCATATTCAGCCCATAAGGGAAGAAAGGGGGGGCGGCTGGCCCCTTTTTTTCTTTGAGATCTTGGTCTGTAGAGAATCAATATTGTTGCCGTTGCAAACCGATCATCCGTTTGCGCGGATCGAAGGGGGCAAAAAAGCAAGGCGTTACTTTGTTTGGTTTTCTCCGGAAAGCCCAACGCTTCCGGTGACAAATGCCGATTCGGCGATGGCTTAAGTATTACGTTAATCTGTGTAAAGTGCTGTTCATTGCACCGGATAAAATATCCGTTTGTTGGGGCGTTTAAGCTTTAATAAAATGAGTGAGTCCCAATTTTACTTGTCAGGATCGCTAGCCACTAACGCAGTTCCCATTTCTCAAATCTTTATAAAATTCGGATTTGGCCGGAAGTCAATGGCGCGAGTATCGTTTTGCCGGGGAAGGCGCTCAAACAGGACACCCATTACCAACGAGACAAAAAGCGAAAACAATGCAAAAGACGAGTAGCGATCGGATCCATCATAGGGCTTTGAAATCGAATTATCGAATGGCGAGAAATTACCTGAAGGGTGCAATCGGTGATCGCATCAATCTATTGTTCGCTGCTGGCCATTTTTTTGCTGTTTTTCCGTGCAAGAAATATGCAGACTGCTCCAATTTAATGATGAAAATTCAATTCATGGAAGTTATTTCTCATAAGCAGCTGTTAAATTGGATTAGCTTCCCAAAATGGCTGTTGCCGGCAGGGGTTTTTCAGGGTCGACTAATTAAACCGGACACTACTGTTTTGGTTTATATTTACTTTGATCAAAATCACTAATATCAAATTCAAAGGTGGGCGTGCCTTCCTTATAAATATTTGCGGCTATGCGCACTTTCTTTGCTTTGAGCATTTTCCCAACAAATTTACTGTAGTTTTGGATAAAAATTGTTTCTGTACTGTTATCGGCAGCAGTTGCTGCTGAGTATTTGACTGATTCTTCGTCATCAAATCTTATTAGCACGACACATCCGTCGTATGCTCTGCAAAGAATTTGTCCTCTTTCGATTTTGAAAATAATATCTTTTCCATGCCTCGGATGAGTTCTTAATACTAACGTGCCATGCTGCGAACCTGAATATGGAAAATCAAAGTTTACTGTGTTTGTGCTTAATACACTCGCTTGATGTATAAATCCCTTGCTCATATCATCATTCATTTGCAAATAATTCCATTGTGATCCTGGAGTTTTGGGTTGTGGTGATGATGTGCTCTGTGCTGCACTTGCTTGAAATGAGTTTTCTGATGCCGAAGTTATTTTGTTTTCTGGATCGGGGGTTGAAATTGATCCAATAACGAATAACATAAGGTGTAAGAATTTCTAGCGTTGTTTACAGTATTTGGGAGAATACTGTAGATGAACATACATAAACGCACCCGCTTAACTTTACTGGATCGTCAGGAAATCTGGCGGCTCTACCA
>JALRCN010000203.1 GCA_023257295.1 Nitrosomonas sp.
TTGGGCGGGGCAATCAGTTTATCAATGGTGGATTTTGTGAGTTTCACTTTCACGCATCTTCGTGTAAGCAATATGTAAGCAAGTCAATTCAAAACAAGTATAATTCAATCCGACAAATTATAACATGTTCATGATGTAACCTGATGCATTTTAATGGTATTTCAAACTTGATACAAATTGGTAATACTGGAATATTTTGGACTGAAAATCCTTGTGTCGGTGGTTCGATTCCGCCCTTGGCCACCAATAAAATCAAGTAGTTGCCAATAAATAAAACTTAGAACAATTGATCAATCAAATCCCTTGTTGTTTGTGGTGTCTGATAGACGGGTTGTTCATCAACGGGCGGCAGTTGCTCGGTCAGGAAGTACTCGGCAATATCCCCGGCGGATTCTCGGAATCCTGTCGCTGAGTTGATGCGCGTGCCCGTAACGCCTGCGGGGGGCTTGTATTCCGCTACCGGAATATTCTTCAGAACGGGCCCCATGTAATCCATCCAGATCGGCAATGCGACGCGACCGCCGGTTTCGTTGTTGCCTAGCGATTTGGGTTCGTCGTAACCCGTCCAGGCAATAGTCACCAAGTTCCTCTGAAAACCGCAAAACCATGCGTCGACAAAATTGCTGGTGGTGCCGGTTTTTCCGGCCAAATCGGCGCGGCCAAGCTGTTTTGCTCGTATGGCGGTGCCATGAGTGATGACGTCTTGCATCATATTGGTCATCAGGAAAGCATTGCGTGGATCGATTACGCGCTTGGCACCATTATCGATGGATATTGGGTGAAATTGCTCGATGACATTGCCTTTTTCATCTTCAATGGTTTTAATGAAATAGGGAGCGACGCGATAGCCGCCATTGGCGAAAACGGCATAACCGGCTGCCATTTGCATCGGTGTTACCGATCCTGAGCCTAATGCCATCGGCAAATACGGCGGATGTTGGCTGGCATCGAAACCGAATCGCGTGATGTAGTCTTGCGCATACTGAATGCCGATAGCTTGAAGGATACGAATCGAGACTAGGTTTTTCGATTTGGTTAATGCAGTGCGAAGCCGCATCGGGCCTTCGAACTTGCCGTCAAAATTTTTCGGTTCCCATGCGCGGCTGCCGGTTTGTGCCGCACTGAAAGAAAGCGGTGCATCGTTGACGATTGTCGCGGGCGTGAATCCCTTTTCCAAGGCTGCCGAGTAAATAAAAGGCTTGAAGCTGGAACCGGGTTGGCGCCAAGCTTGCGTGACATGGTTGAATTGATTGCGCTGAAAATCAAATCCGCCGATCAAAGCGCGGATCGCGCCGTCATCGGGGTCTAACGAAACCAAAGCCGCTTCTATTTCGGGCAATTGAGCGATGCGCCAATTGTCTTTTTCTTTTTGAATGCGGATCAATGCACCGGGGGCGATATATTTCTTTCCCGCTTCCCGTTTTCCGGTCAGGTATTTTTGTACGAATTTCAAACCGTCGCCGGTGATTTCAACGATCTCGCCGCCTTTCCGGTATGCTTGAACCGCAGTGGGATTGACAGTCAGAACAATGGCCGCATAAATATCGTCGCTATCATTGATGTCATCCAAAGCGTCGTCGAGCGTTTTCTCCTGATTGGCCCCATTTTTAAACAAATCGACATACCCCTCGACGCCTCGATACCCATGACGTCTGTCGTAATCGAGCACATTTTTACGCAAAGCGCGGTAAGCGGTCTCCTGATCGAATTGCCGGATCGTGGTATAGACTTTAATGCCTTTGCTGTACGTTTCTTCCTGATAGCGATCGTAAATGACTTGGCGCGCCATTTCGGTAACGTAATTTGCGGGCATTGACAAAGCCGCCGATTGCTTTTTGACCGGAATGGGTTGTTTTTCAAGTTGTGCGAGCTCTTCGTCCGATATGTGATTCAGCTTGTGCAAGCGCCCCATTACATAGAGTTGGCGGCTTTTGGCCCTTTTGGGGTTGCTGATCGGATTGTAGCTTGACGGTGCTTTGGGCAGACCGGCCAACAAAGCGGCTTCCGCCATATTGATTTCCGGCAGCGATTTTCCGAAGTAGGTATGCGCTGCCGCCGAAAAGCCATAACTGCGCTGCCCCAGGTAGATCTGGTTGATATACAGTTCCAGAATCTTGTCTTTGTCCAGATTTTGCTCTATTTTAAAAGCCAGCAGCACTTCGCTGAATTTTCTGGTCAGTGTTTTTTCCGGTGTAAGAAAAAAATTGCGCGCGACTTGCATGGTGATCGTGCTGGCGCCCTGACGTACAGTGCCCGCTGTCAGATTCGAATAAGCGGCGCGCAATACGCCCATATAATCGACGCCGCCGTGCTCGTAGAAGCGATCGTCCTCTGCGGCTAGGATCGCTTGCTTGAGATGCACGGGAACTTCGGCGATGCTGACAACGTTCCTGCGTTCCGCGCCGAATTCCCCGATCAATAATCCTTCGTCGCTATAAATGCGTAACGGAATTTTGGGGCGATAGTCCGTGAGCGTATCCAAGGAGGGTAGGTTGGAGTAGATGATCAGCGTTGCGAATCCGATCAGTAAAGCGCCAATCAGTCCCAATGCAGAACATGTTATAAAGATATAGTACAAACCGCGAGCAAACATGAGAATGGGAGTTATCGAAGGGGATGCTTTTTAGGGAAACGCTGATTAATTGGCTGTACGAACGAATCATTTCGTTGCGCGGTACTCGCTGCCTTGCCTATCGTGTCGATAGGTCCCGGTTGTTGCGTTTCGTGCTTCATCTCGTTCGCCGAATGAATCGGCGTCTCCTTAGAATCCATCGGTATAGGGGGTATATATCTTGTTTTTCTTTAAATGACTTTTAAAGGATTCTGGCAGAATCCCAGTTTATTGCTCAATATAGTAATGAATTCATGGGATTTCCACAAATAATGATAAAGTTATGCATACTCATTGAGGATAAAGCAAATATACTCGATGAGTATCGCTGCTAATAAGCTAATGTTCAAGGAAAATTTTGACATCAACTTGGATTTCTTCAAGATTAAGCCGCCATCGCTAATCGGCGTGGATATCAGTTCTTCATCCGTTAAGATGGTTGAATTATCCCAAACCGGAAACCAACTCTACCGGATAGAGCGGTACGCGATTGAAGCCATGCCAGCCGATGCGATGCAAGATGGCGGTATCGCAGATATGGAAGCGGTAAGCGAGTGCCTACGGCGTGGCTGGAAACGCATGAGGACGCGGCAAAAAAACGTTGCTCTCGCATTGCCCGCCACCGACGTGATTACGAAGCGGATCGTGGTTCCTGCCGGTCAGCGCGAAGACGATCTGGCTTTTCAGGTTGAGAACGAGGCCAGTCAATATATTCCTTTTCCATTGGACGAAGTGGATTTGGACTTTCAAGTGATTAAACCCGTTTCGGATCATCCTGAAGAAGTTGAAGTTCTGATTGCGGCATCGCGCAAAGAAAAAGTGGAGGATCGCGTGGCGGCGGCTTTGATGGCGGATCTCAAAGCCGTGGTGATGGATGCCGAACCCTATGCGGCGCAAGCGGCGTTTGAATTGATGCTGCGGCAATTGCCAGAGGAAGGCAAGGATCAAGTCATCGCGTTGGTCGATATCGGCGCCACGACGATGAAAGTGAATGTACTGCTCAATGGGGAGTCTTTATATACACGAGATCAGCCATTCGGCGGCAATCAGCTGACGCAGGAAATTCATAACCAATTCAATCTCTCGCTGGAAGAATCCGAAACGGCAAAGCGAAGCGGCAATCTGCCGGAGAATTATCAGGCGGATGTGTTGCAGCCCTTTTGTGAAACGCTTGCAATCGAAGTGATACGCGCTATTCAGTTTTTTTATACGTCCACGCAGTATACCGAGGTTAATTATATTGTTATCGCGGGCGGCTGTGCGGCGATTCCGGGATTGGATGCGGTTATTTCATCGCGCGCGCAGGTCAGCACGCTGGTGGTCAATCCATTCGCCGCCATGGAGCAAGCCAGCGGCATTTCGCAGCGGCAGCTCAATCTCGACGCGCCCGCGTTGTTAATCGCTTGTGGCCTGGCATTACGTAGTTTCGATCCATCATGATCCGAATCAATTTACTCCCGCATCGTGAATTAAAGCGCAAAGCACGCCAGCGGCAGATTGCCGTTTTGGCCGGTTTGGTCGGATCGATGGGGATTGCCGTTATTTTGGGAATTCATTCGATGATCGACGGCGATATCGAATATCAAAATGGACGCAATCAATATTTGAACGATCGGATTGCGCTTCTGGATAAAGAGATCGCGGAGATCCGGGAAATAAAAACGCAAACGCAGGAATTGCTGGCGCGTAAGCAAGTGGTGGAGGCGCTGCAAAATAGTCGTTCCGAAGCGATTCATTTGCTGGATCAATTGGTGAGATTGCTGCCCGACGGCGTATATCTGCAAAGCATCAAACAGGAAGGACAAGATGTTACCTTGGTTGGGTATGCGCAAACCAATGCCCGTGTTTCTGCGTTGATGCGTAATATCGAATCCTCGCCTTGGCTGCAATTGCCGCTGTTGATCGAAATTAAAGCGATAACGGTTAATAACGTGCGTCAAAATGAGTTTCACATGAAAATAAAACTTCGTCGCGAAACGGTCGATGGCTAACGAACATACCGGGAATGGCATTCTAAAAAATGAAAAATATCGCGATGAACGATCTGCTGATTGAATTGAAGCATTTGGATGTCAATCAAGCTGGCAATTGGCCGATGCCGGTGAAGGTCGCCGCATTGGCGATTTTATTGGTAGCAATCGTTGTCGGCGGCTATTTTCTGATTTGGCAAGATCAATTGGAAACGCTGGATAAAACGCAAGTCGAAGAGGAAACATTAAAAAACATTTATGTCGCCAAGAAAAGAAGTGCGGTTAATTTGCCGGTCATGCGCGAGCAACTGAAAGAGATTGAGAAAAGCCTGACTTTGTTGCTGAAGCAATTGCCCGATAAATCGGAAATGGAAGCGCTGTTGATCGATATCAATCAGGCGGGGCTGGGACGGGGACTGCAGTTTGAGTTATTTAAACCGGCGGCACAGGAAACAATCCATACTTTTTATGCCGAACTGCCGGTTTCGATCCGTGTGACGGGCGGGTACCACGATATCGGAGCGTTCGCCAGCGATGTAGCTCGATTGCCGCGCATCGTGACCTTGAACGACATTAACCTCAAGCCGGGCAGCGATGGTCGATTGGTATTGGATGTTGTTGCAAAAACGTTTCGTTATTTGGACGAAAATGAACTGGCGAAGCAATCTGCTGGTAAATAATCATGATAAAAAGAATATTCCTGTTAATATTATTTGGTGTTTTGCCGGTTATGTTAACCGCCTGTGCCAGGAGCGACTATAGCGATTTGGATGCTTTTATCCGGGAATCGGGAGCAGGACTGGAGGGAAAGGTCGATGTGCCACCGAAGGTTAAGCATTATGAGTCGTTTGTTTATGATGCATTCGATCTTTCCAGTCCGTTTGCGCCGAGGAAAAACGACGAGGTTAGGAATGTTTCGGATGGTATTCAGCCGGATTTGACCAGGCGCAAGGAAGTATTGGAATCCTACCCGCTGGAGAGTCTTTCGATGGTTGGTTCGCTGCAGCAAAACGACATGATATATGCCTTGATAAAATCGCCGGAAGGTACATTGCATCGAGTAAAAACGGGTAATTATCTGGGGCAGAACTTTGGCAAAATCAGCCATATTTCCGAATCGGAAGTAAAATTACAGGAAATCGTGCAAGACGGTGTCAACGAATGGGTCGAAAGAACCAGTGCGCTTATGCTTAAAAATTAGGAAAGGGACAATGTACCGGCCAATACTGAGAAGCGGTGGGCTCAACATTATCTTAGCGGTGCTGCTGACTTGTTTTGTGTCATTGGCGGTCGCGGAGCAATCGCTTTTGCCTGAAAAAGCTCAAAATAGCGTTCGCGCCATCGATATTTCCACGTTCTTGAGCGGCGAAGTCATTGCCAAGCTTACGTTTGATCATCCATTGACCACTTTGCCGAAGGGCGTTGCACTCAGTAATCCGCATCGTATTTATTTTGATTTGTACGATATTGCAAATGGCATTGGCAAGCAGGTGCAAGAGGCCGCCGCAGAAGGGGATTTGCGTAGCATTAACATCGTGCAAGTCGAAAACCGGACGCGCGTGGTGATGAATTTGTCCAAACTGATGCGCTACGAATTGCATCCGCAGGACAATATCTTGTTGATCAAATTGATCAGCGTGGACGGAAATCAGGCAAGTAACGCAGTAGTCCGTTTTGCCGAAGAGACATCGACGAAGAAAATGAACAGCCTGCAAGATATTGATTTCCGCCGTGGCGCCAATGGCGAAGGGCGGGTGGAAGTCGATATGACAAAATAAGGTGTCAGCGTCGATGTGCAGCAGCAAGGCGATCATATTATCGTCGAGTTTGTCGATACCCTGTTGCCTGGCAGTTTGAGAAAACGGCTGGACGTGATGGATTTTGCAACGCCCGTACAAACCGTCGAAACTTCCAAGAAAGGCGACAATGTTCGCATGCTGGTAAAAGCAGGCGGCCGCTGGGAGCATTCCGCGCGGCAGACAGGCGCTCGTTTTGTTTTGGAAGTACGCGCTTTATCCGAAGACGAAGAGGAAATCGCCAAAAAGAATCGCGTTAACGGCGGTTATACCGGCGATCGTTTATCACTGAATTTCCAAGATGTCGAAGTGCGCGCCGTGCTGCAAGTGATCGCGGATTTCACCAATTTGAATATCGTCGCCAGCGACTCGGTCGGAGGCAACTTAACGCTGCGCCTGAAAGACGTACCCTGGGATCATGCGCTCGATATCGTGTTGCAAGCGCAAGGTCTGGACAAACGTAAAACCGGCAATGTCATTTTTGTCGCGCCGCGTAAAGAAATGGCGGATCGGGAATTGCTGGATATCGAAGCGAAACAGCAAATTTCGGAACTGGAGCCGCTGCGATCCGAGGTTTTTAACTTGAATCACCGGCGGGTAAATTCGATGTCGTTCGAAGGCATGCTCAGTAAGCGCGGCGCGGTCAGTTTGGACGAGATCAGCAATACCGTAACGGTAACCGATATTCCATCCCGGTTGGATGAAATCAGGAAGCGAATTCAAAAGCTCGATGCATTTCAACGGCAAGTCATGATCGAAGCGCGTATCGTGGAAGCGATCGAAGCGTTTAGCCGCAATCTCGGCGCACGCTTCGGCATACAAAATGCGACCAATATCGGCGGGCAGAACTTGGGTATTTCAGGCAATGTGACCGGTTCCAGTGCGCTGGCCGGCGGTGGAGCGGCAAGCGGTGCCAACAATATGAACGTGAATTTGCCGGCAGCGGCAGCCACGGGGTTGTTAGGCGGCCCTGCGGCGCTGGGGTTGAGTTTGATGAAAATTAACAATGGCCGCTTGATCAATTTGGAATTGTCGGCACTAGAAACCGATCGAAGAGGAAGGGTAATCGCTAGTCCGCGCGTGGTGACCGCGCACGGTATCGAAGCCACTATCGAGCAAGGCGACCGGGTGCCGTACCAACAAGCGACCAGCAGCGGCGCGACCAGCATCCGTTTCATGGATGCAACGCTGAGATTGCGCGTGAAGCCGTTGATTACACACAACGGTCAGATCGATATGGAATTGAATGTCAATCAAGACAAGATCGGTACGCCGATCAATCAATTCCTGCCGCCGCCGATCAACACCAAGCAAGTGACCACCAAGGTTCTGGTCGAGAATGGCGGAACTGTGGTCATCGGTGGGATTTTTGATCGAACCGAGAACGAAATAGTCAATAAGGTACCGATGTTGGGAGACATTCCGATATTGGGGAGTGTGTTTAGAAATATCGCCAAAGTCGACGACAAGCGTGAGTTGCTGATTTTTGTTACGCCGCGCATTCTGAGCGACAATCTGAACTTGCAGTAATCTACAGTCTAGAGAGTTCGCCGAACTGGCAGGCTCCTGACGGAAATCCGATTTGTCGCCATGCTTCATAAACGACGATGGCTGCGGAATTGGATAAATTCAGGCTGCGGCTGGTGGCGATCATCGGAATCCGGATGCGCTGCGTTTCCGGGAAAGTATCCATGATCGAAGCCGGTAAGCCGCGAGTTTCCGAGCCGAATACCAATACATCGCCCGCAGCATAATGCACTTCGTCGTATCGCCGTTTTCCTTTCGTGGTGACCGCAAACATCCGTTGCTCCGCTAAACTGGCGCAGCAATCCGCCCAGCTCTCGTGCACTTTCATTGCCGCAAA
>JALRCN010000071.1 GCA_023257295.1 Nitrosomonas sp.
GCGTTACCTTCCAGATTCGGGTTTGGTAGAGCCGCCAGATTTCCTGACGATCCAGTAAAGTTAAGCGGGTGCGTTTATGTATGTTCATCTACAGTATTCTCCCAAATACTGTAAACAACGCTAGAAATTCTTACAGTAGAGTTGCATCTATTCGTTATTTGCAATAACCGTTATCCCGGAACCAGTTAACTGCATCCTGCAACGCTTCAACTGCGGGGCGGTGGCGGTAGCCCAGTTCGCGTTCGGCTTTTGCGCTGGAGAAGTACATCAATTTCTTGGCCATATGGATGCTGTCGAGCGTGGCGCGGGGTTCGGTGTGGGTGATGAGGGCGATTTTTTCCATGATCCAGGCCAGCGGCAACATGACCGGGATCGGGATATTGGTGCGGTTTCTTTTCAATCCGGTGATGTCGTCGATGGTTTGCAGGATTTGCAGCAGCGTCATGTTGTCGCCGCCTAGGATGTAGCGCTCGCCGGTTTTGCCGTGCTGGTGCGCGAGCAAGTGGCCTTGCGCAATGTCGTCGACATGCGCGATATTGAGGCCGGTATCGACATACGCTGGCATGCGGCCTTTCAGGGTGTCGACGACGATGCGTCCCGTCGGTGTCGGGCGGATATCGTATGGGCCGATGGGGGTTGACGGGTTGACGATGACGAGCGGCAGTTGGTGATCGATGGTCAATTGCCGTACGATTTGCTCGGCTTGGTATTTGGAGCGTTTGTAATAACCGGCGATTGCGGATAAATCGGACGGCGTGTCTTCGTTGGCGGGCGATCCATCCGGATTGAAGCCTAACGTTGCCACGCTGCTGGTATACACCATGCGCTGAATACCTGCCTCGGAGGCGGCGATGATCAGAGAGCGCGTGCCTTGCACATTGATGTCGTGCATGGTGCTTGGATTGGGCACCCAAAGCCGGTAATCCGCTGCGACGTGAAACAAGTTGTCGCAGTCTTGCGCGGCGCGTTTCAGCGATGCGGGATCGCGTAGATCGCCTTCCGCGATTTCAACGGGGAAATTTTGCAGGTTTTGTCGATTGCTGTCTTGTCTTACCAGTACGCGAACATCGTGTCCGGCAGCCAGCAAGCAGCGCATCACGGCGGAGCCTAGGAATCCTGTTGCGCCTGTTACCAATGATTTCATGGGGTTGCGCCGGTTCTGATTCACTTGAATTCGGGAAGTTCTGCGGTAGAGAAATCCACGTCGGGCAGATTTCTCGCAGCCCATTTGAACAATAATCGCAATGCCCAATCCTGGTCGGAAAACAGGCTGGTGGTGACGATCGTGGTTTTGACGCTGCGGCGGGTGATTTTGACTTGCGCGCCGTCGGAGAAATCGCGTCGCTCGTTGATTTTATTCAAAGTTAATATCGCCATGCCCAGCGCCCACAAACAGAAACGGCGGATGCCTTTTTCGTGCGCCGGGATCAGGCAAGTATAGGTAAGTGCATTGTGTAAGTGATTTTTGGCGATACCGATCAGTTCCGCTAGTCCGGCTTGGAAGTCGGGATCGGACATACCGGGTTGCAGCCGGACGATATCGAACCCATGTTTTTGCAAAATATCTTGCGGCAACCAGCAGGCGCCGCGTTTACGGTCGTCCCAGATGTCTTTAAGAATATTGGTCATTTGTAGGCCTTGCCCGAACGACACCGAGAGCTTCATCAACCGTGCTTTATGCACGCCGATATCAGCGGAATAATCGCAAAACAATTCAGTCAGCATTTCGCCGACGACACCGGCGACGTAATAACAATATTGATTCATCGCGGCCAGGTCTTTCAAGCCTTGCAAAGACTCGGTCTCCT
>JALRCN010000073.1 GCA_023257295.1 Nitrosomonas sp.
GCGTTACCTTCCAGATTCGGGTTTGGTAGAGCCGCCAGATTTCCTGACGATCCAGTAAAGTTAAGCGGGTGCGTTTATGTATGTTCATCTACAGTATTCTCCCAAATACTGTAAACAACGCTAGAAATTCTTACACATTTAAGCTTGTCGTCATCCATCATGGAAGCATGGCAATTAGCATGCGAAGAAACGGCGAGGAAGTTTATTTTCTGCCGATGCTATTCCACCAACACTGCAACAATAGCTTCGGCAGTTTTTGAATAGCCTGTTAACGTCGTATTACTTGATCTTAATCTGATTATCAACCTTCTTCACACCATCCACCATCCAGGTGTGCATATTGATCCGGGTCATTTGGTCTTCGTTACCAATAGTGCCCGATAGAGTTACCAAACCATCCGTTACTTTGATTTCGATATTGATGCCGCGCAAAGCGGGATCGGCTTGCACAGCTTGTGTGATACGCGCAAAAACGGTGGAGTCGTCATAAACAGCACCAGGCGTCGGTGCGACCCAGGACGGGTGCGTTTTTTCGGCATAATTTCCACAACCGGCTAATGCGAGCACGCTTAACAACGATGCCAATGCCATGAATGGATAGCGAATTTTCATGTTTTCTTTTCCTATTGATTTTTTCGGGAGGCTCTCGATAAAACGAGCGGCTTAGGCGCAGAATCATAACGCTTTAAACCGCCAGTAGACAAGCGATACTCGCTATTCATCGAGTCTTGTTTGCAGGTAATTTCTAATCTGCAGCGATAAATCATTTGCCAGGCAATCGAATTCATTGATTCCTTCGCTTTTCATGCTGCGCAGCCAAGTCAATTGCCGTTTGGCGAGTTGGCGGGTTGCGAAAATGCCCATGTCGCGCAGTTGCGTTTGATCGATTTGCCGGTCTAAATAAAGGCATGCCTGTCGGTAACCGACGCATCGCATCGCCGGAGACTCGGCACTCAACGCCGGGAAACGCTGGCGAATCGCTTGCACTTCATCAATCAACCCAGCCGCGAGCATCGCTTCGAACCGCTGCGCGATGCGTTGATGCAGTTGGCTGCGATCGCTTGGCACCAAAGCAATATTGATTTTGCAGTACGGAAAATCGGTCTGCTTGGTGGTTCTCAACAATTCCGACATGGTTTGCTGTGTCAACATACAGACTTCCAACGCGCGCTGAATGCGCTGACTATCCGTCGGCTTAATGCGCACGGCCGCTTCGGGATCCAACCTGGCAAGCTGTTGATGCAATGCAGGCCACCCCCCCACCTTTGCTTTGTTTTCCAGCTCTAACCGCAAATCCGCGTTCGCGGGCGGCAACACCGATAACCCTTGCTGCAGCGCCCGGAAATACAGCATGGTGCCGCCAACGAGCAATGGAATTTTATGACGTTGTGTAATGTTGTGCATGATCCGCAATGCATCGTCACGAAATTGTGCGGCCGAATAATGTTGCTCCGGGTCGATCAAGTCGATGAGATGATGCGGCACGCGCGCGAGCGTTTCCTGATCCGGCTTTGCCGTACCGATATTCATGTGGCGGTACACTTGCGCGGAATCGACACTGACGATTTCAACCGGAAACCGCTCGACCAAATCCAGCGCAATGCAACTTTTACCGCTGGCTGTCGGCCCCATCAGAAAAATAACCGGCGGTAAATGAGATGCTTTTTGCATGAGATCGGTCAATTTTAAAATTGAGTAAAACACTAAACTATTTGATAGAAAATCGGTCGAAATTTTGTTCGCAAATAGTCATTGGACAATTGGAAAAACTCGGCTAAACTTCGAAAAACTCAATTTCTGGCAGGAATATCCTTTGAAAATCTTCGCTATCGCTTTATTCGTCATCATAGTATATAACCTCGGATCGGCGCTGTATTACTTGTTCAAAGACCAAGGTAATTCAACGCGTATGGTCAGGTCGCTGAGCATACGTATCGGCTTATCGCTTTTTCTGTTTATCGCCATGATGGTATCGGTGCGATTGGATATGCTCGCCAACGAATAACGTATCGACTTTATCAATGTAAGAACAGGCCAGAGACACGGTTTATAAGCAATAACCGAGCGTCTCTGGTCTGTTTTTTCGTGTAAGGCAGCAACAAGAAATGCTTGCCAGCGGCGTTACTACTCAGCTTATCAATAATCCAGTTATCCTCCGTAGAACAATCTCGATTTATAAATACTCTTTCAATAAGAATCGGCCAATTACCTTTGGCGCCGCCACCCATATAGGAATGAATTAATCGATAGTCACCGATCACATTACCGTTATATCGCACATCGAATCGTACCCGGTTACCTAGTGGTCCGTAGGATAAACCAATGAATACTTTTACCTCAAGAAGCAATCCCTTAAAAACGGATGAGCTCTCGTGCTCAAAGTAGGTAGCGGGACAAACTCCATTTGGTCCTTGCCGATAGGTTCGTTCGCATAATACTTCTTTTCGGATGGAGACATCTCCGTTCTGGGAAATGAGAAATACTGCATCACCTACCTGTAATC
>JALRCN010000076.1 GCA_023257295.1 Nitrosomonas sp.
TAAACCGATTCGGATTGTCACTCCCCATCCATTGCAAGGCCGCTTTATAGATTTGCTCTCCCGATGAATCCGATACCACGATGCTTTTCAAGCAAACCAATCCGTTAGATTCAACATAAGCAGCCGGTACGGATAAAACAGAACATTCGCTGGGTATTGCCCGCACCAATGGGGCAAAAACCGCCAAAGCAACTAGACCAACCAATCTGCATAAAATTGAAAGTCTTTTCATAATCTATTTGTTATCGTACTCGCTAAGCGCGCCGGATTTGCGCACCTAACGCAGATAATTTTCCTTCAATGTTTTCATACCCACGATCCAAATGATAGATGCGATCGATAACGGTCTCACCTTGCGCAACCAAGCCGGCAATCACCAAGCTAGCGGACGCACGTAAGTCGGTAGCCATCACATTGGCACCATCCAATTGCGCAATACCGTGGATAATGGCCGTATTACCTTCCACTTCAATATGGGCATTCATCCGCTTCAATTCCTGCACATGCATCAGGCGATTCTCAAATATCGTTTCCGTGATGATTGCCGTACTGTCCGCTATGCAATTCAATGACATAAACTGTGCTTGCATATCGGTTGGAAAAGCCGGATAGGGGGCCGTGCGTACATTCACAGATTTCGGTTTGTCGTTCATTTTCAGCATGATCCAATTTTCATTGGAACTGATGCGAGCACCTGCTTCGATCAGTTTATCGATCACGGCATCAAGCAAATGGGCGTCAGTATTTTTTAAACAAATCTCACCGCCGGTTGCGGTTGCTGCAACGAGGAAAGTACCCGTTTCAATACGATCGGGCATAACTGCATGCTCCGCACTGTGCAACGATTGCACGCCCTCAATGGTAATAATATCTGTTCCCGCCCCTTGAATTCTTGCTCCCATCGCGTTCAAGCAATGAGCCAAATCGGTAATTTCAGGCTCTCGAGCAGCATTCTCAAGTATTGTTGTACCTTCTGCAAGCGCCGCCGCCATCATCAAATTTTCCGTTCCCGTTACGGTGACAATATCAAATACGATGCGCGCGCCGTGCAATTTCTTCGCCACAGCATGAATATAGCCATGCTTGATCTGAATCTCAGCTCCCATCGCTTGCAATCCTTTGATATGTTGATCGACAGGACGTTGACCAATAGCACAACCGCCTGGCAATGAGATATTGGCCTCCCCCGCACGTGCGAGTAGCGGGCCAAGCACTAGAATTGCTGCTCGCATGGTTTTAACCATTTCATACGGCACCACCAGATGTGTTAAATTTCTGGCGGATAATACAAGCTCGGTCGCATTATTCCGGGTCACTTCCAGCCCTATTTGCTCGAGCAGCGCCAACATAGTCGCTATATCTTGCAAGGCAGGAACATTTGATACTTTTATCGGTTCTTGCGTTAATAGTGATGCACACAAAACGGGCAGCGCTGCATTTTTTGCACCCGAGATTGAAATTTCGCCGCACAATGGCGATCCGCCCTGGATAATCAGTTTCTGCATGAAGATCAATAAATCCTGGAAATCGATTCGAATGTAGAGAGCGTACTCGATTTGTACGATCTTTTGTAGAGAAATTACCTGTTTTGCCGTACCCCTTCAACCTCACCATCTACCCGCAATACCTATTCATAGCGCTGCCTGCGATAGTCGCTTATCCAACAAGCACACACCAGCTCGCCTTCGTCATAACGATTCATACAGCGACTCAGGAGCGACAGCACTCGGCATTTTTTAGCGATCTAAACACTTAGTCATATGTTTAATTGTTAAAATTATTAACATAGTTGTTGAAATGGTTACTAATTCATGACCATAATAAACCACTAAACAAAACTTATTGCCGCAAGTGTCAAATGATAAGTCTTCTTAGTTGTCGTCAATGTAGGTATTTACTCAATTGTAAGAATTTCTAGCGTTGTTTACAGTATTTGGGAGAATGCTGTAGATGAACATACATAAACGCACCCGCTTAACTTTACTGGATCGTCAGGAAATCTGGCGGCTCTACCAAACCCGAATCTGGAAGGTAACGC
>JALRCN010000097.1 GCA_023257295.1 Nitrosomonas sp.
TGATTGGGATTTTTTCCCATCGCAACTAATTCCACCATCTGCTGGCGAAATTCCTCTGGGTATGCAGGTTTGTATTTCTGAGTCATCTTCCTTCTCCTTTACACATAATTTAATGTGTCCGTCAAAAGGGGACAACTCCACATCATTTATTTCGGTTAACGATCCGCCATCTCGTATATAATGCCGCAAGATGTTTAACCGCATAATCTCCCCCGCTGGTACGATCCAATTCAAACCACCCTACTGAACTGTCGAAACAATCCCATGAATGTTTTTTATGAAGAAACCGGAACTTTCAAGGTGGGGACGATTCTGGTCGACAACAACACCTCACTACAAATTGAGGCTGTTCACGGCAAACGCTCGAAGATCAAAGCAACATCCGTATTATTCCGTTTCGAAACACCGCCGCTCACAGAATTCATGGGGCAAGTTCAAAAAATAGCCGAGGAACTGGATCCCAACTTTCTTTGGGAATGCTGTCCGCAAGAAATAGAATTCGCCAGCGATACCCTGGCAGCGGATTACTTCGGTCATGCACCAAGCCCGGTTGAAGCGGCGGCCACTTTGCTGCTGCTGCAGAATGCGCCCATGTATTTCTACAAGAAAGGACATGGATGCTACAAAGCGGCGCCGCCGGCCGCACTAAAAGCTGCACTGGCCGGACAGGAAAGAAAACGCATCCAAGCCGAGCAACAAGCACGCTATGTCACGCAGCTCAATCAATTCATCCTTCCGGTGGAATTTGAACCGCTAACGCAAAACCTGCTTTATCAACCGGACAAAAACTCCATCGAATGGAAAGCGCTTGAAACGGTTTGCGCCGAAAAAAAGCTTTCGGCGGTAAAACTAATGGAAAAATGCGGCGCCATTCCTTCTTCGCACGATTATCATTTTAATCAATTCATTCGGGAGAATTTTCCCGCAGGTATCGGTTTCGACGACCACGAAACCCATCCCTCCGCCATTGCCGATCTTCCCGACTTACCTTATGCCGATATCAAGGCATTTAGTATTGACGACGCATCGACGACGGAAATCGACGATGCTTTCTCGGTTACGCCGCTAGCGCTTGGCAGTTTCCGCATCGGCATTCATATCGCCGCTCCGGCATTGGGTATTGCTGCCGATTCCGTGCTCGATAAAATCGCCGCAAACCGCCTGTCAACGGTCTATCTGCCTGGAAGAAAAATCACCATGCTGCCGGAAACGGTGATTAATCGCTTTACCCTGGCGGAGAATACCATCTGTCCCGTACTTTCCTTATATCTGGATGTATCCGACGATTTTACCGTTACCGCAGCCGAAAGCCGGATCGAACGAATCAGCATTGCCGCAAACCTTCGCCATCATGTACTGGAACAGCATTTCAACGAAACCGCCTTAAGCAGGGGAACGTTTGACTACGCTTTCAGCGACGAATTAAATTTGCTATGGAAATTTTCCTGCAAAATGGAAAATCTGCGCGGCAAAACCAACGACACCAACAACGATAAGATAGACTACAGCTTTGAAATCGATAACGAATATATAACCATTTGCGAACGCCGACGCGGCTCGCCGATTGACAAGGTGGTCTCCGAGCTGATGATTTATGCCAATACCGAATGGGGAAAGCAATTAACCGGTGCGGGTATCGCCGGTATTTTCCGCAGCCAATCCAACGGCAAAGTCAAAATGGGCACTTCCCCCGCTCCACACCAGGGATTGGGAGTATCGCAATACGCTTGGAGCAGCTCTCCGATGCGCCGCTATGTCGACTTGATCAATCAGCGGCAAATGATTGCCATGTTGCGCGCAGAATCTCCGCCGTACTCCCGGGAAAGCAATGCACTATTAATCGCGATTCGGGACTTTGAGGCGGCTTACGGGATTTACAGTGAGTTTCAGCGTGCAATGGAGCGTTATTGGTGCTTACGCTGGTTATTGCAAGAGCACATTCAAACCAGCGACGGGCAAGTAATCAAGGAAAATTTGGTCAAGCTGGATCGTATTCCGCTAATCGTTCGCGTACCTTCACTACCGGAATTGGCTCCTGGCACTTGCGTCAGTCTCAAAATATCCGGGATAGATTTACTGGATCGCACCGTGCATGCCGAATTCCTGAAAAAACAAGATTAACATCATATGACATGCCACAAGTTACCGCCTAAAATAATATAATTATCCGATTCCTTAAACTCAATTTTCAAGGTTCGATCTTTTGGCCGTCACCATTCAAACACAAGAACCCGCACCGGCTGGTCGTCAATTTCTTGGAATAGACCGTCTGACGCTGGCGATAGCGGCTTCTTTGCTGGCACACTTAGCCATTCTTTTTGGCGTAACGTTCAATTTCCCGCAACCGAAATTCGATAAAATCGCCTCATCGCTCGAGGTTGTACTGGTTAACAACAAAACACAAGCTCAACCGAAAGAATCCAAATTACTCGCGCAAGACAATCTGGATGGCGGCGGCAATACCGATGCCGATCGTCAAGCAAAAACACCGCTGCCCGTTTTGCCCCAAACCAAACCGATTCAAGACGAGCGTGTCGTTCAACAAAAAATCAAACAATTGGAACGGGAAACGCAGAAATTGATGGCGGCGACCGGTGAAATTCCTCAAATTTCGGAATTTAGCGCGCTCAAACATGCAACCGACAGTAAGCTGGCGCCCGCAATCAATGCCACCGAATTGGTGATGCGCAGCCTGGATATTGCCCGTTTGAAAGCCCAAATCGACCAGGATCACGACAACTACCAAAAGCGCCCCAAGCGAAAGTTTATCGTCGCACGCACCAAGGAATACCGCTTTGCACGCTATGTCGAAGATTGGCGCATGAAAGTCGAACGCATTGGCAACTTGAATTATCCGGAAGCCGCCAGAAAAGAAAAGCTGTACGGCAACTTACAACTTACTGTCGGCATCCGATCGGACGGAAGCCTGAAATCCATTGAAATCAATCGCTCTTCCGGCAAGAAAGTTCTCGACGAAGCTGCGATCAATATCGTCAAACTCGCAGGACAAAACGGATTTGCACCTTTCCCTCCCGATATTAGCCGCGATACCGATATTTTGCACATCACCCGGACTTGGGTATTCGCATCGACCGATATGTTATTTAGTCGGTAAATTGCCAATGTTTTTCTATTATTTATGAACGACTCTTACGCCGTCATCGGCAACCCCATCGCACACAGCAAATCGCCTTTGATTCACGCCGCATTCGCCCAGCAAACCAATCAATCGATGCACTACGCCGCGCTCCTTGCGCCACTCGACGGATTCCAGCCAACCGTTGAAAATTTCCGCTCGCAAGGCGGCAAAGGACTGAATGTTACCGTGCCCTTCAAATTGGAAGCATACCGGTTTTCTACGCACCTGACCGAACGCGCCAGCATCGCGCAAGCAGTGAATACGCTCAAATTCGAACGCGATGAAATTCTTGGCGACAACACGGACGGTGCAGGATTGGTACGCGATATCGAAACAAATCTTGGCGTACCCATTGATAATAAGCGCATACTACTGATGGGCGCGGGCGGTGCTGCGAGGGGTGTTATTCTTCCGTTGCTGCAAAAGAAACCTGCGCTATTGTCGATCGCCAACCGCACACCGCACAAAGCCGAAGCGTTACAAAAGCTTTTCGATACTTATGGCAAAGTAACCTCAGGAGATTTTATGCATTTTTCCGGTGAAACATTCGACATTGTCATCAATGCAACCTCGGCCAGCTTGCATGATGAATTACCCGAATTACCCATCGGTATTTTTGCACAAACCGGTTTGGCTTACGACATGATGTACGGTCGGGAACCGACGCGTTTTCTGAAATTCGCACAGCAAAGCGGCGCACGGAAAATTGCGGATGGGATCGGTATGCTGGTAGAACAAGCCGCAGAGTCTTTTTACTTATGGCGCAACATCAAACCGGAAACAAAGCCGGTAATCGCCATGCTAAAGTCAATCATCTAAACGTGCGACAATAAAACGACAGCTTGCTTAAATACGAATGGATTTCCAATAATTGGACTTCCAATAAACATGATCCAGCCGGGATATCATGACGCCTTTTTTCTCGGATGCATGAAGAAATTTGTTCTTCTCGAGATAAATTCCCACATGATTTGACGCTGGACCGGTTCTAAAAAAAACCAAATCACCCGGCTTCAATTCGTCTTTTCTGATTTCCCTGCCTGCTCTGGCCTGCATATGCGTCGTTCTCGGCAAGTGCAGACCAAATCTCGATTTGAACGTCACATGCACGAAACCGGAGCAATCTATCCCGCGCTGGCTAAGCCCGCCGCGTTGGTAGCGCACGCCCTGCCATTCTTGATACTGCAAATACAGCGCATGGATGCTGTAACCGGCGACTGGCTTGCTAATAGGCTTAGGATCCGGTTTTTCTTGAATGGAACCGCAACTTGCCAAAAAACCGATGCCTACAAAAACGATAATGCGCGCAATTATCCTTTTCATTGACGATACACTTCACTCCAAAATCGACAATCGGATTCTAACAGGCTACTGAATATTTTACACTTATAATTCAACACAAAACTTATTTGCGGCAAATCCAAACAACCTGCCAAAGCAAGTTACACTCGGTTGCCGTGCGATCCCATACCGGCAATCTTCGATAACACGCTCCTCGCCATATCCCGCAGCGGAATCACCTCATTGACACCGCCTGCCGCAATCGCCTCTTTGGGCATCCCGAAAACCACGCAACTTGCTTCGTCTTGCGCAAAATTATAAGCGCCTGCTTTGTGCATTTCCAGCATTCCGGCAGCGCCGTCTTTTCCCATCCCGGTCATAATCACGCCAATGGCATTCTTACCCGCGCAATTCGCCGCCGAGCGAAATAACACATCGACCGAAGGCCGATGTCGGCTGACCGGCTCTCCTTGATTCAATTCCGTCATATAGTTTGCGCCGCTGCGCTTCAGCAGCAAATGCGAATGTCCCGGAGCAATAAACGCATGGCCGGGCAGCACCCTTTCCCCGCCGCGCGCCTCGACAACAGAAATTTTGCAAAGACCGTTCAATCGATTGGCAAAAGACTTGGTAAATCCCTCCGGCATATGCTGCGTAATCAATATGCCCGGTGAGTCTGGTGGCATGCGCACTAAAAAATCCTTAATCGCTTCGGTTCCACCTGTCGAAGCGCCAACGATAATAAGTTTTTCGGTCGA
>JALRCN010000102.1 GCA_023257295.1 Nitrosomonas sp.
CTGATTGGGATTTTTTCCCATCGCAACTAATTCCACCATCTGCTGGCGAAATTCCTCTGGGTATGCAGGTTTGTATTTCTGAGTCATCTTCCTTCTCCTTTACACATAATTTAATGTGTCCGTCAAAAGGGGACAACTCCAATGCAGCGAGAAATCGAAACTTGCGTGCGCGAACAGGAATCCCTCGGCCTGGACGTGCTGGTGCACGGTGAGCCGGAGCGCAACGACATGGTCGAATATTTCGGCGAGCAGCTCGGCGGCTTCGCATTTACGCAATTCGGCTGGGTGCAATCGTACGGTTCGCGCTGCGTCAAACCGCCGGTGATTTACGGCGACGTATTCCGTCCGCACGACATCACTGTCGAATGGATACGCTACGCGCAGTCGCTCACGCAAAAACCGATGAAAGGTATGCTGACCGGCCCGGTAACGATGCTCAATTGGTCATTCGTGCGCGACGATCAACCGCGCGCCGAAACCTGTCTGCAATTGGCACTGGCGATCCGCGACGAAGTGCTAGCGCTGGAACAAGCGGATATCCATATTATCCAGATCGACGAAGCGGCATTGCGAGAAGGTCTGCCGCTACGCAAAGCGCAATGGAATGAGTATCTCGATTGGGCGATCCGCGCATTTCGTGTCACCGCCAACGGCGTCAAAGATGCGACGCAAATCCACACCCACATGTGCTATTCAGAATTCAACGACATCATGCTCGCCATTGCGCGCATGGACGCCGACGTAATCACGATTGAAACCTCCCGCTCGAATATGGAACTGCTCGACGCGTTCGACCAATTCCAGTATCCGAACGAAATCGGCCCCGGCGTGTACGACATTCATTCGCCCAACATCCCGTCGGTCGAATCAATCATCGCGCTGATGCAAAAAGCGGCACAGCGCATCCCGACGCAAAGACTGTGGGTCAACCCGGATTGCGGGTTGAAAACCCGTACCTGGGATGAAGTCAAACCCGCACTGCGCAACATGATCGCCGCCAGCCGCTATTTATCGGGCAATGTGGCCGGTCAAATTAAATGAACAAATTATTAAAAGGAATTCATCATGCCTCAAACCCAATTCAAACAACAAGCACAAGCAATCATCGCTGCAAAACACTTGCTCAAGCATCCGTTCTATATGGCCTGGACTGACGGTCAATTGACCAAGCAACAATTGCAACGGTATGCGGAACAATATTTCTTCAACGTGCTGGCCGAACCCACCTACTTAAGCGCCGTTCATTTCAATACGCCGCATAGTCACTCAGACACGGACAGCGGCAACATCCGCGCACGGCAGCAAGTATTGCAAAATCTAATCGACGAAGAACACGACGACAAGAACCACCCCGCATTGTGGAAAGCGTTTGCCTTGGCGCTGGGCGCAACGAACAAAACCCTGACGAGCGCAACACCCTTGCCCAGCACCGAAAAACTGGTAGCCACCTTCCGCGATCTTTGTCTCAATCGCCCGTTTTATGCGGGGCTTGCCGCATTGCACGCGTTCGAGTCGCAAGTGCCTGAAATCGCCGCAGTGAAGATCGACGGCTTGGCAAAATTTTACGGCATGAAAAATCCGGCGGATTACGAGTTCTTCACCGTGCATCAAAAGGCGGATGTTTATCACTCGCAAGCGGAATGGTCGCTGATTGAACAATTCGCCGACACCGCAGAAAAATAAACCGAGGTATTGTCCGCTACTCAGCAGGGCTGCAATGTGTTATGGGGTTTCCTGGATGGCATTTATGAAGCGTATTGCGGCAATCTGAAAAGAAGCTGCGCATAACAAGCCGCAAAAAAACACCGACACATAGGAGAAAGATAGAACATAAACGCATCAAGGTTATAATCCCTGTAGCGCCCGGCCCCAAAGCCGGGCGAGGATTGAAACTGAATTGGTCGGTTTTGAGGCCCCAAATTGCTTAATGTGAACGTATAACGTAATGAAGCATACCGCAAACGCCGAGGAAAGCGCGTTCGACAGCTTCCATTTCCGCTTCGCTGAGAATGGCCAACGGCCCCTCCCCGAATCTGGAGCGGTCAAGGGTTCGCGGTTGATCGACAATGATCTGACATCTCGAAGCAGGCGGTGGCGGGCTGTGACAGTTACCCGACATTGCTTGAAAGACGGATAGACCTGCGTTGTCAGCAGCAGGATAACGATCATCGGTGTTTCGATAGCGGTCAGCGCATTGTCCTGAAAAACCAGAACAGGCCGTATTTTGCCGATTTCCTGTCCGCGCGACGGATTACTTCCACCATTTTCTGCCGGGTTCAGTGTGCTGCAGATTGCCGGATAGTTGGCCTCCAGCTTTGTCCAGTGCTTCGTTTTCCAATGGCAGGAATTCTTCCGCGATTAATTTTGCTTCTTGCCGGATACTTTCGTTGCCGTATGCTTCGCGCGCTTCTTCCAGGAATTCCATGAAGCGCGTTTTTTTTGATCTCCGTGAGATACCACGTTAATGCATCGCGCGCGACTTCGGAGCGGGTTTTATTTTCGCGTGCTGCTTCCTCATTAAGTCGCTGTTCAATCCAGTCGGTTAGTCGAATATTGAGTGTGGTCATGCTGTATTCCTCGGAAAACCACAAAACGATTTACGGATTGCAATACGAAATGTATCGGATCCTCAATATGCCATGGAAACGCTGATTTATTGGCTGCACGAGCCAGATTGCTGCGTTCCGTGCGCCTCGTGCTTCATCTCGTTCACCGGATTAATCAGCGCCTCCCTATACATCATGATCCCAAACGTTTATGCGTATTGACCGCAACAAAAATTGCAGAAAATGCTACCATTAACGCCCATCGGTAATAACCGATCCAGCGCTGCTGCGAGAAATGGCAAGCAAGCTTCCGGGTAAATTGACATCATCGAAAATCACATATGAACGCTGAAAATAACATTCCTCTCACTTTTACCGACAATGCGGCAAATAAGGTCAAGCAACTCATCGAAGAAGAGGGCAATTACAATCTGAATCTCAGGGTTTTTGTCAGCGGCGGCGGTTGTTCCGGCTTTCAGTACGGCTTTACGTTCGACGAATCGGTCAATGAAGATGATACCGTGATGGAGCGAAACGGCGTCAAGTTGCTGGTCGATCCGATGAGTTTTCAATATTTGATCGGCGCCGAAATCGATTATCAGGAGAATTTGCAGGGTGCGCAATTTGTCATCAAGAACCCTGGGGCCACCAGCACTTGCGGCTGCGGATCGTCGTTTTCGGTCTAAAGAAACGATTACAGCTTCTTACGCGGGATAAATCGCTCCCAAAACCCTGCCTCCCTTCGCGCCGGTCACGGCGGCAAGATTGCCAGGATTGCGTAGTAACGCTTGCCGGGCCAGCCATGCGAACGCAAAAGCTTCCACCCAATCGGAAGCCACACCCAATCGATCGGTCATCGCCAGATATTTTCCCGGTATCGCCTCGCCCAGCTTGCGCATCAGCGCATCGTTATGTGCACCACCGCCGCATACATACACTTCTTCCGCAGATGGGCAATATGCCTTTATCGCATCGGCAATGGCAGTCACAGTCAGCTGCAGTAGTGTCGCTTGCACGTCTTGCGCTAATTCGCCGCCAGTTAGCTTACTTTCCAGCCAGTGCATGTTGAACAGATCTCTGCCGGTGCTTTTGGGCGGTCTACCGGCAAAGAAAGCCTCTTCAAGCAATACTTGAAGCAACGCCGGAATGACACGGCCTGTTTTGGCCCAGGCTCCATCCTGATCGTAGGTTTTTCCTTGGTGGAGCAAACACCATGCGTCCATCAGAAGATTTCCCGGCCCGCAATCGAAGCCGGTTACCGCTGCAGCGGGGTCAAGATTGGTAATATTGGCGATACCACCGATATTGACGATGATGCGATGACGATTTACGCTTTTAAAAACCGCTTCATGAAAAGCGGGCACCAAAGGTGCGCCTTGTCCTCCTGCGGCGATATCCCGGCTTCTGAAATCGTTCACCACCGTAATCGAAGTCAATTCGGCCAGCAATGCCGCGTTGACCAGCTGAATCGTGTAACTCCTGCCTTGCTCCGGGCAATGCCGGATTGTTTGCCCGTGACATCCAACGGCGGCGATTTGCGCCGGATCGAATTTTGCGCGCTGCAGCAAACCGACAGTTGCTTCCGCATATAGATGAGACAGCCGGTTGCTCAAGATCGAAGCACGATTGAGTTCGTCATGTCCCGGATGGTGCAACGACAATAATTGCTGGCACAATTCGTCGTCGTAAGGGCAAAAAAAGGATTCCAATAACACCGGGGACGTTGCATGAAAATCCGCCAGAACGGCATCGACACCGTCGAGGCTTGTGCCCGACATGATGCCTATGTAGTAATCGGACTCCAACGGTCTAGCGGTATTTTGTGCGGGGGCGGAATTGGGTTGGATTATGTTAACTGACGACTCGGATTAAGCCGCCAGTTAACGATGATTTTATTCCAGTGCTGCCAGATGAATGTTGCGCATAATGTTCAAGCGCGCTACCAGCGATTGCGTTTCTTTCTGGAAGTTGTTTAAGTCCCGTTTAGCAATCGGCGGCGCGGTAGGCAATACCACCTTGGTGGGATCTCGCTGTACGCCATCGATACGCAATTCATAATGCAGATGCGGGCCGGTTGCCATGCCGGTAGAGCCTACATAACCGATGATCTCGCCTTGGTTTACCCGTTTTCCTTTGCCCATGCCGCCGGCAAAACGCGACAGATGTCCATAAGCGGTTTCATACTTACCATTGTGTTTGAGTACCACCAGGTTTCCATAGCCTTTCTGTACGCCGGAAAACGCCACGATTCCGCTTGCCGTCGCTTTTACCGGTGTACCGGTCGGAGCGGCGTAGTCAATGCCGCGATGAGCGCGCCATTCTTTCAATATGGGATGAAAACGTGCGTTGGTAAAGCCTGAGCTTACGCGCGTAAAATCAAGCGGTGATAACAAAAATGCTTTGCGCAAGCTTTCACCTTCGGGCGTGTAATAACCGTCCGTACCATTGGACGATCTGAAATAAATCGCCTGATGGGATTTCCCCTTGTTGACAAACTCAACTGCCAGCACCCGGCCCGTTTTGGCTCGTCTGCCGTTGCTCGATAATGTCTCATAAACGACGGTAAAACTATCGCCTTGGCGCAAATCGCGATGGAAGTCGACTTCGGATGCCAGAATATCGGTCATTTGCATCGCAATATTGTTAGGTATTCCCGCATTATCGGTTGCCGCGAACAACGATCTCCGGATCACGCCGGATTTCATATGAACCTGGCTTTCCAGTTCAATCGGCTGTTCGGTCATAACGAACTCGGCATCCGTTTTTTCCATCAGGAACAATTCTTCGTTACCGAACAAATAACGCAGCGTCAGCAACTCTCCATCTGCAGTCGTTTGCGCATAAATGGTTTTGCCGGGCCTCAGCTGACGCATGGCGCGGCTGCTGCGCGCAGCTTGCAGAAAATCCGAAGAATCCTGATTGCTGACATCCAATCGATTCAGAATGGCCGCAATGGTATCGCCACGGCGAATACTTTCCTGGCGCCAAAAAGTTTGATTGGTTTGCGCCTCGGAAAGCGCTTCCGGGATCGAAAGATCCAGATCAAGAACGACTTCTTCGACTTGAACTTCGCTAAACGAAGGAGTCTTGGGTGCGATACCGAAAGCTGTAACGATACCGAAGAGGGGAATGCTGGATAATGCCACCAGCCAGCGAATTGATTTTTTTGTTAGTTTTGATGATTTTTGAGCTAGAATCCTTTGCTTACTGCTAATGGATGTATATAGCATTGATGAAGTACCTCCAGTCATTCGTATCATAAACGGACAGGCGCGAGTCTACCATGAAAACTGGCAAAACAGGCAAGCGAAAAATGGGTAAAGTTTCCACAGAAACACAAATAATTAATAAAAATCATTAGGTTGCATTTATCGTGAACAAGTCAACAAAATCTGATCTTGAGATTATAAAACGCGGTTGTCATGAACTATTGGTAGAAACAGAGCTGGAAAACAAGCTTATTTCCGGAAAACCGCTGCGCGTTAAGGCCGGATTCGACCCCACCGCGCCGGATTTGCACCTCGGTCATACCGTATTGCTGAATAAATTGCGTCAATTGCAAGACATGGGGCATCAGATCCTGTTTCTGATCGGCGATTTCACCGGCATGATCGGCGATCCCACCGGAAAAAACACCACTCGCCCGCCACTCACACGCGAGCAAGTATCGGAAAATGCCAAATCGTATACCGATCAAGTTTTCAAAATACTACAGCCGGAAAAAACCGAAGTGGTATTCAATTCCACCTGGATGGACAAACTGAATGCCGCAGATCTGATTAAATTAGCCGCCACACATACCGTGGCGCGCATGCTCGAAAGAGACGATTTCAGCAAACGCTATCGCAACAATCAGGCAATCGCAATCCATGAGTTTCTGTACCCGCTGATTCAAGGTTACGACTCTGTCGCGATAAAAGCAGATCTTGAGCTGGGCGGCACCGATCAAAAATTCAATTTGCTGATGGGCCGGGAATTGCAAAAAACTTTCGGGCAACCGCAGCAATGCATCCTGACCATGCCGCTACTGGAAGGATTGGACGGCGTCAACAAAATGTCCAAGTCGATGAACAATTATGTCGGCATCGCAGAAAGTCCAAAAGAAATTTTCGGCAAGCTGATGTCGGTATCGGATCAATTAATGTGGCGTTATTTTGAGTTGCTGTCTTTCGAATCGCTGCAGACTATTCAAAAATGGCGCGAAGAAGTCGAGGCGGGCCGCAATCCGCGCGATGTCAAAGTCAAACTAGCGCAAGAAATCGTCGCACGCTTCCACAGCCAGCGCGATGCCGAGGAAGCGCTCGCCGACTTCGAAGCGCGCTTCAGACATGGCGTATTGCCCGACGAAATCCCCGAGAAACTCGTGCAGATCGTTGATAACGACATAGCGCTGGCGCAACTGCTCAAGCAAACCGGATTGACCGCCAGCACCAGCGAAGCGCTGCGCATGATCGAGCAAGGCGCGGTCAAATTGGATGGACAAAAAGCCGAGGACAAATCGCTCAGAATCAAGCGCGGGGAATCGGTTGTGATACAAGTCGGCAAACGAAAATATGCCAAGGCGGTGATTCAATAAATCCCGACCCCGCTTCATTTCATATTTAAGGGAAACGCTGATTAATTGGCTGTATGAGCGAATCACTTCGTTGCGTGGCACTCGCTCCCTCGCCTATCTTGTCGATAGGTCTCGGTTGCTGTGTTCCTTGCGCCTCGTGCCTCAGCTCGTTCGCCGAATTAATCAGCGTTTCTTAAGAAGAAGAGCGGGCCGATGCGGCTTTAGCGGCATTAACTCAACAGCCTTCTCAAACCACGCGGCGATTTATTTTCGGACGAACTCAACTCGCCGTCAACAGCGCTTCGTGCCATAACGAAATACGGCGCAAACGAGCCAGTTCCAACGTCAGTGTGGAGTTGGAGTTGTCCCCTTTTGACGGACACATTAAATTATGTGTAAAGGAGAAGGAAGATGACTCAGAAATACAAACCTGCATACCCAGAGGAATTTCGCCAGCAGATGGT
>JALRCN010000106.1 GCA_023257295.1 Nitrosomonas sp.
GTCGGGACGCTTAGAAGTTCAAGTTGGGATTGGAGCTGAATAAGCAATAAAAAAGCCACTGTCAATGCAGTGGCTTTTTAGAATTTGGCGTCCCTACGGGGATTCGAACCCCGGTTACCGCCGTGAAAGGGCGATGTCCTAGGCCTCTAGACGATGGGGACAAAAGAATTGTGCTTTATATTAGCGCGTCTTAAACTCTAAATTCTGGTGGAGATAAGCGGGATCGAACCGCTGACCTCTTGCATGCCATGCAAGCGCTCTCCCAGCTGAGCTATACCCCCTTGATCAAAGGAAGGGGGATTATACTGACCCATCGTTTTCTTGTAAAGCTTGAGTATGAAGAACTGATGCGGTTGTTGCGTATTTATTTACAGCTTATGCGTTGACTGTGCATGCGCGTAAGTTATAGTCGAATGCATTTTGTCGATTCTGACCTGCTTATCATTCATTCCTTCGTATTTTAGTCACTTCTTTGATATGTCGCAGACCGTGCATTACTTGCGACAGATGGTCGCGATCATTGACTTGAACAATGAAACGCATATGTGTGTAATCATTCTCGGTTGCCATGATGATGTCGTCAATGTTGGAATTGGCTTTTGCGATTTCTGCCGCAACGCGAGCCAGAACGCCTTGTTTGTTGATCGCGGTTACTGTGATTTCAGCATCAAAAGTTCGAGTAATATCTTTGCCCCATGTGACATTTAAGAAATTTTCCGAGCTCTTTTGGCTAATGGAAATATGAGTGCATTGATTGGTATGGATGACGAGCCCGGAGTCTTTCTTGATGATTCCAATGATGCTGTCTCCAGGAATCGGCCGACAACATTTGGCAAATTGCACGGTGAGTCCTTCGGTACCTAATATCGGAATAGGTCCAGTGGTTAGTTCTCCAGATGAGGACTCGTCAGGGATAACCAATTTTTTGGCAACAATTGCTGGGAGTTGTTTGCCGAGTGCCAATTCCGCAAGCAAGTCTTCTTTTGACTTAACAGCGCTATCGCGTATCAATTTCTCCCACTGCGTCTCTGGAATGGAATCCGGGTTGATGTTAAATGACAATAATGCTTGGTTTAGCATGCGCTCTCCTAGTTTAACCGATTCGTCATATTGAATGGTTTTTAGGAAGTGACGAATACTCGAACGCGCTCTGCCGGTTGCTACATAGCTGAGCCAGGACGGATTCGGTTTTGCATAGGGTGCAGTGACGATCTCTACGCGATCACCGCTCTTTAGTTTTGTACGCAGCGGTGCACTTTCACCATTGATTTTAACGGCAACGCAACAGTTGCCGACATCGGAATGTACCGCGTAAGCAAAATCGACAGCGGTCGATCCTCTGGGTAATGTTAAAATTTTTCCTTGCGGCGTGAAAACAAAAACATCGCCAGGGAATAAATCAAATTTCAAGTGCTCTAAAAACTCTAAAGAATCGGAAGAACCGCTTAGAGTCTCCAGCAAGCTTTGCAACCATTGGCTGGTTTTTAGGTGAAGTTCGTCAAAATCTGCGTCTGAGCTTTTATACAGCCAGTGTGAAGCCACACCATTTTCGGCGATTCGATGCATTTCAGCCGTGCGAATTTGGATTTCGATTGGAATACCGAACGGTCCCAACAATGTGCTGTGTAGCGATTGATAGCCATTGGTTTTAGGAATAGCGATGTAGTCTTTGAATTTCCCCGGAATGGGCTTGTAGAGATTGTGCAGCATACCTAACGCGACGTAACAGGAAGGAATATCTTTAACAATGACGCGGAAACCGTAAATATCCAGCACTTCGGAAAAAGACAAATGTTTCTCGGCCATTTTCATATAAGTACTGAAGAGATGCTTTTCGCGCCCGGTTACTTCCGCATCCAATTTGGCTTCTTTTAGTTTCAGGATGATTGCTTCGAGTATTTTGCCAACAACTTCGCGGCGATTGCCGCGCGCTGCTTTGGTTGCTTTTGCCAGCACTCTATAGCGCAATGGATAAGAATAACGAAAACCGAGTTCCTGCAATTCCTGATAGATATTGTTCAGTCCGAATCGATGCGCAATAGGTGCATAAATTTCCAATGTTTCACGCGCGATGCTATGTTGCTTTTCGGGAGACATTGCATCCAGTGTTCGCATATTATGCAATCGATCGGCTAATTTGATGAGAATGACGCGAACATCGCGCGCCATTGCCATTAGCATTTTGCGGAAATTTTCAGCTTGCGCTTCTTCTTGCGTTTGAAATTCAATTTTTTCAAGCTTGGATACGCCGTCGACCAATTCTGCGACCGCCTCGCCAAATCGCTCGCTGATTTCGATTTTTGAGATATCGGTATCTTCTACCACGTCATGCAGCAGTGCAGCCATCAGTGTCGGCGCGTCCAAATGCAACGTAACGAGTATTCGGGCTACTGCGACGGGATGAGCGATATAAGGTTCGCCGGATTTGCGAAATTGACCTGAATGTGCACCTAGGCCAAAAGAATAAGCATTCTTAAGTTGTGCGATATCTTCAGGCTTGAGATATTGCGCTGCTTCAGAAAATAGTAATTCAGATTCTGGCATGAGATTTTGTCAGCTGCGCATGTAGCCGCACTGTATCGATTGTTTGGTTTGCAATCGGATTGCATCGAATCCAATTGTCGATATGCAATAATAGCTGCTGCGCTAAATGCAACAGGATGATTGCTGGCGATTGCCGGGAATGGAGTCTGTCACATATTTCTAGGGTTAAGAATATCGATGCCAATTTTTCCTTGTGCTATTTCACGCAGCGCAATAACGGTCGGTTTGTCGCGCGAAGCATCCACCAGGGGAGCGGAACCGATGGCAAGTTGTCTGGCGCGCGTTGTTGCGGCTAATGTCATATCAAATCGGTTGGGTATTCTTCTTAAACAGTCTTCAACGGTAATTCTTGCCATAATAGTTGCCTTTAAGATTGGAAATGTATAGTGATTCTACAATAAAAAGATTCAAACAATTCTTTAATTGATGGAACTACGATAATTGGGAAATCAGCGACTGATGCTTGATCAATTGGCGTTGTTTTTTAAGGTGCTCGGCATGAACCACGCAGATCAGTTCATTGAGAGCATCGTTAAATTGATTGTTAACGATAATATAATCAAATTCGACGATATGACTGACTTCTTCACGCGCTGCAGCCAGCCTCTTTTGAATAATATCGGGATCGTCCTGTGCACGCGTTTTTAGCCGTGCGGCCAATGCATCGATGGATGGCGGGAGAATAAAAATACCAATCGATTCGGAGAAAATTTTTTTTATTTGCTTAGCACCTTGGCAATCGATTTCAAGCAGAATATCTTTTCCGGAGGCAATGGCTGCGTCGATCCAATGGCGCGAAGTGCCGTAAAAATTACCATAAACCTCCGCACTTTCTAGAAACTGGTTATTGCAGATCATTTGCTTGAAAGTTTCTATGCTTATAAAGTGATAATCGCGACCATCTATTTCCCCAGAGCGCGGCATGCGAGTGGTGTGCGAGATCGATAAATTGAGATTCAAATTCGATTCAAGGAGTGCTTTAACCAAGCTGGTTTTCCCTGCACCGGAAGGAGCGCTGATGATAAATAGACAGCCTAGCGGTTTATTCATTTGATATTTTTATTGAATGCGTATGTCTAGTTTGAGTTAAAAGCCGTCAGCAATTGGCCTTTCAATGTCTTGATCAATCGCGTTTCTTCGGATGTGATTCCTTCGGGAGACTGTGTTTCGCGGTCGGCATAAAAAAAACCGATCGGTTTATTATTTTTTATCAGCGGTAGAACCATAAAGCTTTGCGCTTCCGAGAACATCTTTTTGTGCCATTCGGGAATAAGTTTGCCGATTTTCGGCGTTTGCGCATCGGAAATCAGCAAATCGACATTCTTTTGCAGCGACAGATGAAATAAATCCATAGTGACGCTAGTCGAGAAGTTGATAGCTTGTTGATATTCCATGCTGTTTTTTCCCAATGCGCCACGTGCGCGATAGCAATTCATTTTTGAATCTCTTAAAACAAGGGCAATGAAGCGAAATCCAAGACTATTATAGTAAGTTTCCAGAATCAACATAATTAAACTCTCTAGCTTGTAATTTCCGGTTCCTAGGATTTCAGTGACATCTTGTATGCCTGTCAGTAGCAGCGACGATGCATTGTATGGTTTTCCGCTTGGATAACGTTGAATGATTTGCGTTTCGTTGCTTTCTTCGTCGCCGACGATAAATTCATCGATTAAGTGTTCTTCCGTCGAGATTTCAAATTCGGTATGCGTGGTATCCGCTGCTATCTTTCTGCTTCGGTCGGTGTCGAGCAAATTGGTATTAATCAGCAGTGTGTGCGTTTCCGTGGCAGCATTGCCGATGAGTTGATCTAGACGTGCTCGATTTAAATTGAATGCTTTCGAGAAGCGTTCAAGCAGCTTATCCTTAAGCACATGATCGGCGCCTCCGTTGCCGGATAAAGCCAAAGGGGCCGCTTTTTCACTAAATTCGGCAGCTTGCTGCAGCCATTCCTGCTTGTTTTTTGCGATATTCAAATTTCCGGCCGGCCGATTCTTAATCGATTGAATGATGCTGACGGGGATATTCCATTTTTCTAATACCGTTTCCGTCAATGAGTCGATATTAAAACCCAATGTTTCCATCGAAGCTTGCATAGAAGTATGGGTTCCTTGCCGGATAAGCGTGAGCATATCTTGGTAAAGATCGTGCCGGTAGGCGGCTAGCAGCAGTCGGCCCAAGTTCTTGAATAAGGCGGCGACCGCTATTTCTTCCGCATCTTTATAGTGACCGAGTTTGACCAATTCCCGGCTGATCATGCTGGCCGCTAAAGCATGCATTAATTCATAGCGAACATATTTGGCATGTTTCCCCAGCATGCCATCGACCAGGAGCATGGCTAGAGCACACGCCTGAACCGAGTTAAATCCAAGTAGGAAAATGGCTTTTGTAATGCTGGTGTTGGCTTTGTTGGATGCGCTGCGGTAAGTGATCGAATTTGATAAGCGCAAAATTTTCTGGGTCAGTGATACATCCGATAACACAAAATACGCTAACTGTTGAATCGACTGATCATCCGACGATGACAACTGGACGATTCGTGCAATAGAGCTCCCAAGAGCGGGTAAATCCGGATCGCTGGTGACCGCTTCGATTAAATTGTCCCTTATCAATTGAGGATCAACGGATTTCAATGGGCTTGGAGAAATAGATGGCGAATGTGTGACGTCCATTGTTTTTGTCAGAAAATCGGTTTGTCGGTGAAGGATTAACGCTCATATTAGCGGCACGTCTGGAAGTTAATTGATGAAAAATTAACGGATACCGTGCTTGGCAAAATAATTCTGATGATATTCCTCAGCTTTGTAAAACTGCCGGGCTGGAAATATTTTTGTGATGACCGGATCTTTCCAGCGTTCGCTTGCTTGCAGCTCGTCTTTGGATTTCTGAGCGATTATCTCTTGCTCTGCGGTATGGCAAAAAATAACCGAGCGGTATTGCGTACCGATATCGGAGCCTTGACGATCCGGCGTAGTGGGATTGTGACACTGCCAGAAGTGATTCAGCAGCATTTCCAAACGAATGATCGATGGATCGTATTCTACTTGCACCACTTCGATATGCCCGGTGGTACCGGAGCATACAGCTTCGTAAGTCGGGTTGTCGGTATGTCCGCCTGCGTAGCCGCAAACGGCATTAATGACGCCGTTAACGCGGCGAAAGGTTGCCTCCGTTCCCCAAAAACACCCCGCGCCGAAGATTATTGTTTGGTTTTGCACGTCGCCCTTATCGCTCTTTGCGCGCTTTCTCGATTAAAGCGTTTAAAGTATCGACAGTGCCTTGCGGTGTACTGCTCATTCCGCCGCTGGTAAAGTATTTTCCGTTAACGACCAATGCGGGGACTCCGTTCAATTGGTATTGACGCATCATTTGCGTTACTTTTGCAACTTGGTTTTGTACCGCAAACGATTGATAGGTATTTTCGAATTTTTTTCTATCGATACCTTGTTTCTCAATCCAATCGAATAAAACGGTTTCTTGGTGCAGATCTATTTTGTCGCGGTGGATGGCATCGTAAATCAAGTCATGCAATGCATCGGTTTTATCCATTGCTTCAATCGTATAAAAGATTTTTGCGCCGGTTACCCAGTTTGCGCGCAAGTTTGCGGGAACATAGCGGAAATCGACATCGTCCGGTTTGTTGGTTAACCAGGTTTTTAGGTGCGGATGCAAACTGTAGCAATGCGGGCAACCGTACCAGAAGAACTCCAACACCTCGATTTTGCTGCTGTCTCCGGTCGGTTGCGGTTTGGCTAAAACCGTATAATGCTTGCCTTCGACAACTTCCGCTTGTGCGCTGGAAAAATTAATGGCAAAAAAGCTCGATAATAAAAGAAATACCGCCAGACATTGTTGTCGCTTCATGTTAGCACCTTAATTCAGTTTTAAAAGTAATAATCGCAGTTCACTGTACCCGTACAAGTTGCGCTTCTATGCCGTTTTCCTGCAAAGAGACGCCGGTTCGGTCGCTATCCGATTTGTTATCGAACGGGCCGATTCGTACACGATAAATCGTGCCTTTTTCAGCCGAATCGATCGGCTGAATCGATGCGAAGACTCCTAGCAATGCCAATTGCGCTTTCATGTTTTCCGCATCATTAATGCTGCGAAATGCGCCTGCTTGAAGAAAAAGTTTTTCTTTTACCGGGGGTGTATTTTTAGCTGGAGGCGCTACCGGTTGTTGTAATTGCGGCTGCGGTGGAGATACCGACGGCTGCCCCCGAGGTTCTGCCGGGATAGGCTGGGGTTGAATCGCTGCGGTTTCAATCGGTGCTGCAGCAACGGGGCGAGGTAAGGCCGGTTGCGGTGCAACTTCAATAGGTTTGTTGGCAACTTCGGTGAGTGGGGCGATAATCGATGCTTGCTTAGGCTGCTCCTCAGTCCGACGTCTTCCATGATCGATTTCAGGTTCTTCGATGCCGGGCAGAATCTTATAAAAATCGAACTTGGGCTTTTCGTCGGTCACATTAACCGGTTCTTCCGGTATGGCCGGTTTTGCTGGCGTTTGAGGCGCTTCGGCTATCGATTGCGCCGGATTCTTTTCTGCCGTGTTGGTAATTTTCTCATTCGATAGGAATGGGTTTTGCGCAAAACTGAGGTACAACCAAATGGCAATGGCGCTGGCTATGCCGAGAGCATAGCCGACGAATCCGCCAAAAAAGGCCGATCCGCCTTTCCCCGGTTTGGAAGTGGATGGTTTATGGGTCTTATAATCTCGGCTCATGATTCACTTTGTGTAGTAACTTGCTTACATTTTATCAGGCGCACTAACACCTAGTAAGTTCAAACCATTATTTAATACTTGGTGGATTGACGCAATCAATGCCAGCCGGGCATGTTGAACAGAAATTTCGGGAACGAGAAATCGCGTTGAGTTGTAGTAACTGTGAAATTCTCCGGCCAATTCCCTGAGGTAAAAAGCAATAATATGCGGTGAAAATTCCTTAGCGGCCATTTCTACGATATCCGGATAATCGATTAGTTTTTGCAGTAAAGCCAGTTCACCCGGATTCGATAATTCTTCCGTATTGGCATGCGTCAATTGCATTAGATCGACGAAATCACCGCCCCATTGCGCCAATACGCTACAAATCCGTGCATGTGCGTACTGCACATAATAGACGGGATTTTCGTTGCTTTTCGATTTGGCCAAATCCAAATCGAAATCCAGATGCTGATCGCTTTTACGCACTACATAAAAGAACCGTGCCGCGTCCTTGCCCACTTCCTCGCGCAATTCGCGCAGTGTTACAAATTCTCCGGAACGTGTCGACATCGGCGCTTTTTTGCCGTCGCGATAAAGTACGGCAAATTGCACCAGCGCAATTTCAAGTTTCGCGGGATCGAGACCGAGTGCTTGCAATGCGCCTTTTACACGCGGAATATAACCATGATGATCCGCACCCCAAATATTGATGACCTGATCGAAACCGCGCTCGAATTTGTTCAAATGGTAGGCGATATCCGAGGCAAAATAGGTGAATTGCCCATTTTCCCGTTGCACCACGCGATCTTTCTCGTCGCCGAAATCGGTGGAGCGAAACCAGGTGGCACCATCCTGTTGATAGAGGTAATGTTTGCTTTGCAGCAACTCGATAGCGCGCGCTACCAATCCATTGTCAAACAGCGATTGTTCGGAAAACCAAACATCGAACTCAACACCGAATTCCATCAAATCGTTACGGCAATCACCCAATTGCTCGGTCAGCACAAAATTATGGATATACGCATAATCCTCGCCAAGGATTTTTTTTGCATTAGCGATGAGTTTGTCGAGCTGTTCGTCGGTATCGATCGCCTTTTCCCGTGCGCTTTCCGGTAAATCGCCGAGTAATAAATCGGGGTGATGCCGATAACGTTGCGCGTGCGCTTCGTAGATTAGTTGTGCCATCGTCTTAACGTATTCACCCTGATACGCGTTTTGCGGAAAAGGAATATGAATATCATTCATCTCCAGATAACGTAGCCAGGTCGATAACGTCAGAATGTCCATTTGGCGTCCCGCATCGTTGACATAGAATTCGCGCGAAACATTAAAACCGGCAGCAGCCAAAACATTGGCCAGGCTCGCACCAAATGCGGCACCGCGACCGTGGCCGACATGCAAAGGGCCGGTAGGGTTGGCGGAAACGAATTCCACTTGAACCTTCTTGCCTTGGC
>JALRCN010000165.1 GCA_023257295.1 Nitrosomonas sp.
AGTTGCGTTACCTTCCAGATTCGGGTTTGGTAGAGCCGCCAGATTTCCTGACGATCCAGTAAAGTTAAGCGGGTGCGTTTATGTATGTTCATCTACAGTATTCTCCCAAATACTGTAAACAACGCTAGAAATTCTTACAACTGAATCAATTGCCCACGAAAATGAAGATCCGGTAATCAGTACTATTAATCACCATTTATACAAAATCTGAGACACCTTCACAGAACACAATCCCAAATATTGCACTTCAAAGTTGAATCCACCATACTTGAACCCTTTTTGTCAGCGGTTTCCGGTAAATGATTCCACGGTCGTTCATTGATGATTTGCTCAATCGCGTCGATATTGTGGATGCGATCGATCGCCATGTACCGTTGAAAAAAGCGGGTACCAATTATGTGGCATGCTGCCCGTTTCATAGCGAAAAAACGCCTTCGTTTACCGTCAGCCCGGCCAAGCAGTTTTATCATTGCTTCGGTTGCGGCGCACATGGCAACGCAATCGGTTTTATGATCGAATACGGCGGGTTGAGTTTTGTGGAAGCGGTGCATAATTTGGCCGCTTCTGTTAGCATGCCGGTGCCGGAGCAAGCGGCGGAATCGTTTTCCGGGCAATTCGATGTGGATGGCTCGCTCGATGCGGCGGCAAATTCTTATCGCGGGCGCGATGTCGGAATATCGTCGCAAGACTTGCTCGATGCGCTGCAAACCGCTACGCACTTTTACCGGGAACAGCTAAAAACTTCCGAAAAAGCGATTGCTTACCTCAGAAAGCGCGGCCTGTCCGGCAAAACGGCGGCACGGTTTTCGATCGGTTATGCTCCCGGCAGCTGGCAAAATCTTGCAGCGGCATTTCCCGATTATGCTTCCGAAAGAATGCAAAAAATCCTAGCGCAGGCCGGCCTGGTGATTATCAACGATGAAGGCAAGCAATACGACCGGTTCCGGGATCGCGTCATGTTTCCGATCCTGAACCCCAAAGGTCAAATCATCGGTTTCGGCGGCCGCGTGTTAGCGCAGGAAGAACCGAAATACTTGAATTCGCCCGAAACCGCTTTATTTGAAAAAGGGCGGGAGTTGTATAATTTCTTCTCCGCCCGGCGCGCTATCCGCGATGCCGATTGCGCAATCGTCGTCGAGGGCTATATGGATGTGATTGCATTGGCCGAGCACGGCATAGATTACGCGGTCGCTTCTTTGGGTACGGCCACGACCGGGTTTCATATCCAGAAGCTTTTGCGGCAAACGGATCACATTATTTTTTCTTTCGATGGCGACAAAGCCGGAAAAAAAGCCGCTTGGCGCGCACTTGAGAATAGCCTTGCATTGCTAACCGACGGCAAATTTCTGAGTTTTCTTTTTCTGCCCGAAGGGGAAGATCCCGATAGTTTTGTCAACCGGCACGGCAAAGAAGCCTTCGAGCGGCAACTCAAGCAAGCGATTCCGTTATCGGAATTTCTTTTCAAAGAATTGTGCGCGGAAACCGATCTTCATACCAGCGAAGGCCGCGCCAAGCTGATTGGTGATGCAAAACCGCTGTTGCAGCAAGTCACGGCACCCGCATTATCGCTGATCTTATTCCGACGCTTGGGCGAGCTGAGCAACATGAATCAAAGCGAATTGGAAAGCATTTTGCAGATCAATCGCAAGCAGCGTACAACGGCAAAAAGCAATCCGCAAAGAAAGCAGTTGGTCACGCCTTACCGGTGGCTGATTTTAATGCTGCTGCACAACCCCGGTTATCTCGACAGACTGGATAGAGAGCTACTTTCCGCAATCGATGAAAACACCGAAGAAGTAGCGGCATTGAGAGCACTGGTTGTTTTTCTCGAACAGCATCCCCATTTATCCATTCACTCATCATCGGCATTCTCATTGCTGGCGCATTTACAAGACAATCCTTATCGCGCGTTATTGGAAACAATAGAAAGCGAGACGCTAAAATGGGACAACGCGATTGATTTGGATGCGGAGTTCTCCGGTGCGCTTGAGAAGTTGTTGCAAACACATCGTAAAAAAAGAATTACCGAGTTATATAACAAACCGTTACAAGCACTTACCGATGAAGAGAAGCGAGAACTACAGCGATTGGCTGCTCGTTAATATTATTTGCAATATGTAAGCGCCGCCAAACTTTGATATAATCGGCGGCTTTCGGCTTTTAATTTACTTATATTATTGGAAATCCAATATGCCAAAAACAAAAGCGGTCGAGTCAAAAGATAGTGAAGTACTCAAAAAAGAAAAAGTAGTAGCAAAAAAAGCGAAAAGCGCTGAAAAAGAAGTGGCAAAAAAAGACGAATCCGTCCAATTAGCTGCCAAAACCGAAAAGAAAACAAAGATAGCTACTAAAAAATCCAGCGAAAAGCCAGCTGCTGAAAAAACAACCACGCCCGTCGAAGCAAAATCATCCGGAAAATCGGCACTGCCTGCGTCTGAAATTTCTGTAGAAACATTCGATGAGAGTGATTTCGAATTCAGCGGCGAGGTGAAGAAAACCCGAGGCAGAACACCGAAAAAGAATAAAGCGGCTTCCGGCCTGGATCCATTGAGCGATGTCGATGCGGTATCGCTGATGGAAGGCGGCAACGCACCGCCGCAGGACATCGAAGCGCGCCGCATGCGGTTAAAATTGCTGATCGGTTTGGGCAAAGAGCGCGGCTATCTGACATATGCTGAAATCAACGATCATCTGCCAGACGATATGCTCGACGCCGAGCAAATCGAAGGTATTATCAGCATGATCAACGACATGGGCATTTCCGTACACGACGAAGCGCCGGATGCCGAAACGCTGCTGATGTCCGACGCCGCCACAACCGTAGCCGACGAAGACGTTGCTGAAGAAGCGGAAGCAGCACTCTCCACCGTCGACTCCGAATTTGGTCGCACCACCGACCCGGTACGCATGTATATGCGCGAAATGGGTTCTGTCGGATTGCTTACGCGCGAAAGCGAAATTGAAATCGCCAAACGCATCGAAGGTGGTCTACGCCATATGATCCAGGCGATCTCGGCTTGTCCGCCGATCATTGCCAAGATCATAGACCTTGCAACCGACGTGGAAAAAGACATTTTGCGCATCGACGAGGTGGTCGACGGCTTGCTCGATGCCAATGCGCAAGAAATTACCGATGAAGAATTTTCCGAAGCATCTTTGGAACAAGAGCTTGCCGCAAGCGATCTGAACGAAGAGGACGAAGACGGCGCAGCTATCGCAGCCAGCGCCGATTTATTGAAACTCAAAACGGACGCATTGGAGCGTTTTGCCGCTATCCGCAGCTTATACCAGGATATGCAAGCGTTGCTCGAAAAAGAAGATCCTCAGCATCCGGGTTATATTGAGTTCCAAGACAAAATTTCGTCCGAGCTAATGTGCATCCGGTTCTCCGCCAAAATGGTTGAGAAGCTTTGCGACACGCAACGCGATCTCGTCAACGATGTGCGCAATTACGAACGCAAAATCATGGAATTGTGCGTCACCAAAGCGAAAATGCCGAGAAATCACTTTATTAAATCGTTTCCTGGCAACGAAACCAACTTAAACTGGATCGCACAGGACATCAAAACCGGGAAACCGTACAGCCAGGCATTAGAACACTTCAAGCCTGCCATTCTCGAAGAGCAACAGAAATTGCAAGCACTGAAAGACAGAATTGGAATTTCCATCAAAGACTTGAAGGAAATCAATCGCAAAATGTCGACAGGCGAAGCCAAAGCACGCCGAGCCAAGCGTGAGATGACCGAAGCGAATTTACGTCTGGTGATTTCGATTGCAAAAAAATACACCAACCGTGGATTGCAGTTCCTTGACCTGATTCAGGAAGGAAATATCGGTTTGATGAAAGCGGTCGACAAATTCGAATACCGGCGCGGGTATAAATTCTCAACCTATGCAACCTGGTGGATACGGCAAGCAATTACGAGATCGATAGCCGATCAGGCACGCACTATCCGGATACCGGTGCATATGATTGAAACCATCAACAAGATGAATCGCATATCTCGCCAAATCCTGCAGGAGACCGGACAAGAGCCTGAACCGGCAGTATTGGCACAAAAAATGGAAATGCCGGAAGAGAAAATCCGCAAAATCCTCAAAATTTCCAAGGAACCGATTTCCATGGAAACGCCGATTGGCGACGACGAAGATTCCCATCTCGGCGATTTCATCGAAGATGCCGCAACCATGGCACCTGCGGATGCCGCCGTGTATGCAAGTTTAAGAGGCGTTACAAAAGAAATTCTGGATTCGTTGACACCACGCGAAGCCAAAGTACTGCGCATGCGATTCGGCATTGAGATGAATACGGATCACACGCTGGAAGAAGTCGGCAAACAATTCGACGTAACCCGGGAACGGATACGCCAGATCGAAGCCAAAGCGCTGCGCAAATTACGTCACCCGGCACGCTCGGAACGTTTACGCAGCTTCCTGGATTCAGGAAATAACTAAAATAATCAATCGGGTCTGTAGCTCAGTCGGTTAGAGCAGGGGACTCATAATCTATTTAAGTTGCGGGAGTTTTTCAAAAATAATCAATAAAATCAACGACTTAGTTTAAATTAAGTCAGCGTAAATTGCTTCTACAGTGCTTCTACAGTTTTGGCGCAAAACGCTTCTGCTGTTTATGGCGCAAAGTAGAATAGTTTCACGGGCCTATAGCTCAGTTGGTTAGAGCAGAGGACTTAAACGCAACCAACCTAAAGCACTTTGCAATGGTTGGCTGCAATTGGGTTGCATACAGCTAAGTTCACTCTGGCTGCATGTAGAACTACTCAAATTCGGGGAAGCCTGTGCGTAATGCGTGGTGATCCCGAGCCAAGCCCAGTAGCAACACTGGGAAGGTGTAGAGACTGTACGGGTAGGTCGTAAAGACAAGAGACAGTCCAGACCACAAACTGGAAACAGGCAGCGA
>JALRCN010000105.1 GCA_023257295.1 Nitrosomonas sp.
GAGCCTGAAGACTGGCAAGCTTGAGCTGGTGAAGGAAGAAGAGGACAGCGGCGGCGACGATGAGGAAGAGGATGATGAAGAGGGCGAAGAATCCGGCGGTGGAAGTGAATCTGCCGAAGTCCAGGAAGACGACGATGAGGACGAGGAATAAGCCTAGGTTATCGTAATCGTACCGATAATAAATTAAGTTATGTTTGATGAGCCCGCCAATGGCGGGCTTTTTGTTACATTGAGGTTTTTATGCTGGATCACTTTCCTAAACCGGATATTGCTTATCCGCACAGGAGCAGAGATTACTTCATAGCAGGCTTTACTTTCTTTTGTGTGGCTGTGAGTTTGGTCATTGACGGCCAAGCAAGTTATGAAATGCAAAATACACTGGGTGTTATTGCGTGGGTGTTTTTGTTTGGATTGCTAATCGGCGAAAACCGCGAAGTACGAATGCAAGTGATTGTCGCAGTGGCATTTGCAACCGCTGGCGAACATTTCGCCTCAATTTTTATGGGTGGTTATACCTACCGTTTTGAAAATGTTCCGCTATATGTGCCGCCAGGTCATGGGATGGTTTATTTAACAGCAGTGGCGCTTGCTCGTTCAAGGTTTTTTTTAATGAATGCGCGTCGACTGGCGCTGTTTGTTATTGTGGCGGGTGGGCTATGGTCATTGTGGGGAATCAGTGGCATACCGGAACAGGGAGATCAGGTAGGCGCATTTTTGTTTTGTATTTTTGTCATTTGCTTGTTTAAAGGACGCTCGCCAATGGTTTATTTGGGAGCCTTTTTTATTTGCACATGGCTGGAAATTATTGGTACCGCAGCGGGAACCTGGAAATGGGCTGCTATAGAACCGGTTTTTAATTGGACACAAGGCAATCCGCCTAGCGGGGTGGCCGCATGGTATTGTCTGGTTGATGCCGTAGCGCTTGGTTTTGCGCCAAAAATTCTTTACGGTTTGCAAAAAATGAATAACTGGTATAAAACAGCGCTCAGCAAATAACCGAATTACTCTATAGTTAAAATTTTAATTTTATCGTCTTAAACAGCGTGATAAAGGAAGGATTCTTGTGACTGTCATACGTTTGCCAGATGGATCTGAACGTGTTTTTGATCAACCTGTTTCGGTGCTGGATGTTGCTTCAGCAATCGGCCCCGGTTTGGCGCGCGCTGCCATTGCCGGGAAAGTTAATGGAAAACTGGTCGATGTTTATAGTTCCATTGAAGGCGATAGTGAGCTTTCGATCATTACTGAAAAAAATGCGGAAGGTTTGGAAATCATCCGCCACTCCTGCGCACATTTACTTGCGCATGCTGTTAAAGAATTATTTCCTGAAGCGCAAGTAACCATTGGTCCGGTTATCGAAAATGGATTTTATTATGATTTTTCCTATAAACGTCCATTTACGCCGGAAGATTTGGTTGCGATAGAGAATCGAATGCTGGAGATCAGTAAGCGCGATATAAAAATCGAACGGAAAGTTTTAGATCGCGTTGAGGCCATCGATTTTTTCAAGAAACAAGGCGAACACTATAAAGCACAAATCATTGAGTCGATACCCGGCAATGAGGATTTGTCGCTGTATACGCAAGGAAATTTTACCGATTTGTGCCGCGGTCCGCATGTGCCGGCGACTTCCCGGATTAAAGTGTTTAAGCTGATGAAAGTGGCCGGCGCTTATTGGCGCGGCGACTCCAGCAATGAAATGCTACAGCGTATTTATGGTACCGCTTGGATCGATAAAGATGATCAAAAGGTTTATTTACATCGCTTGGAAGAGGCTGAAAAACGCGATCACCGTAGGCTTGGCAAGCAACTTGATTTGTTTCATACGCAAGACGAGGCACCCGGAATGGTGTTTTGGCATCCGAAAGGATGGGTGCTGTGGCAGCAAATCGAGCAATATATGCGCAGTCTTCTGAACAAAAATGGCTATCAGGAGATTCGTACGCCGCAAGTGCTCGATAAGGATTTGTGGGTTCGTTCGGGACATTGGGAGAATTTTCGCGAGAATATGTTTACAACGCATTCCGATGAAAGGGATTTTGCGATTAAACCAATGAATTGTCCTGGGCATGTGCAAATTTTCAATCAAGGCTTGCGCAGCTATCGCGAACTTCCGGTTAGATTTTCGGAGTTCGGTTCTTGTCATCGCAATGAAGCATCGGGGGCGCTACACGGCATTATGCGGGTAAGGGCATTTACACAGGACGATGCGCATATTTTTTGTACGGAAGATCAGATACAAGATGAAGTGGTTAGGTTTATCGATTTATTGAAAACTGTATACGTGGATTTCGGATTTAGGGATTTAACGATTAAATTGTCGACGCGGCCACAAAAGCGCGTTGGTTCCGATGCGCAATGGGATAAATCCGAAGCATCGCTTGAAGCCGCTTTGCGCGAAGCAAAGTTGGATTGGGAAGTGCAGCCAGGCGAAGGCGCGTTTTATGGTCCCAAGATAGAGTTTTCATTGAAGGATTGTATTGGTCGGGTGTGGCAATGTGGTACATTACAACTAGATTTCTCGATGCCGGATCGTCTAGGGGCCGAATATGTCTCAGAAGATAATTCGAAGCATATTCCTGTTATGCTGCATCGTGCCATATTAGGTTCAATGGAGCGTTTTATCGGCATACTGATAGAAAATTATGCAGGCGCATTACCGTTGTGGTTATCGCCTGAGCAAGTGGTTGTTTTGAATATTTCCCGTTCACAGGTTGAGTATGCGGAAAATGTTACTTCTCAGCTAAAAAATCAAGGTATTCGTGCGATCTTGGACTTGAGAAATGAAAAAATTAACTATAAAATCCGCGAACATAGTTTACAGAAGTTGCCATATCAAATTATTGTCGGTGATGAAGAGGTGCGGACTAATACAATTTCTGTACGCAATCGTGCTGGTGAGAATCTTGGTCAAATAACTGTACAAGACTTGCTCAAACGCTTGCAAGAAGAAATTTCTTTAAAGATTTAGAGAGTTTTAATCAACTTTTTTGGGGGATTTGCCATAGCTCAGGATAAAACAGTGCGCATCAATGAAGAAATCGATGCGCCAGAAGTGCGGTTAATTGGTGTGAATGGAGAGCAAGTAGGTATTGTGCGACTTGCTGAAGCGAATGAGTTGGCGGAGCAAGCTGGCGTTGACTTGGTCGAGATTGCACCGACAGCACAACCGCCCGTATGCCGATTAATGGATTATGGCAAATATCGTTATCAGGAAAGCAAGAAAAAACACGATGCAAAACTGAAGCAGAAACAGGTTCAGATTAAAGAAATCAAATTCAGACCTAATACGGATGAGGGCGATTACAATATTAAGTTGAGGAACTTAATAAATTTTCTGGATGAAGGAGATAAGGTTAAGGTAACATTGCGCTTTCGTGGACGTGAAATGGCGCATCAAGAGTTTGGTATGCGTTTGTTAGAGCATGTGAAAGGTGATTTAGAGGCTGTTGCGGTAGTTGAGCAGTTTCCGAAAATGGAAGGGCGCCAAATGGTTATGGTGTTGTCGCCCAAAAGAAAAGATATCAAAGCGGACAAACCAAAAGGATCAACAGATGATCCCTTGATTGCATCGTAATTTTGTATCTTTATCTTTTTAATAACTAGTGATTTTCAGGTTATAGAAGCGTCTCAATATTGAGACCACCTGATTTCATGTCAAAACGAGGAGTATTTATGCCAAAAATGAAAACCAAAAGTGGCGCTGCAAAGCGCTTCAAATTTAGAGCAAGTGGCAGCATCAAGCGCTCTCAGGCTTTTAAACGCCATATTCTCACCAAGAAAACGACAAAAAATAAACGCCAATTGCGCGGCATAACTGGCGTTCATTCCACTAATCAGGCATCGGTTCGTGCAATGATGCCGTATGCATAAGGGGGAAAAGATATGCCAAGAGTAAAACGTGGCGTAACGGCCCACGCGCGACATAAGAAAATATTAAATTTGGCGAAAGGGTATCGCGGCCGCCGTAAGAATGTTTATCGCATAGCTAAAGAAGCTGTAATGAAAGCCGGTCAATACGCATACCGCGATCGCCGCCAGCGTAAAAGACAGTTCCGTGCTTTATGGATAGCGCGCATTAATGCAGCGGCGCGTGAATGCGGCTTGTCCTATAGCGTATTCATGAACGGCCTCAAGAAAGCAAGCATTGATGTGGATAGAAAAGTACTTGCCGATTTGGCTGTATTCGATAAGACTGCTTTTGAAAAAATTGCGCAACAGGCAAAAGCGAGCTTAGCTCCATAATTAGTTGTAATTAGAAAGAAATTGGGAGGTAAGGTGATACCTGAGCCTCCCTTTTTCTTGGTAAGCATGAACCGAATAAGCTGAAGTTGGATACGGGTTGATATGAAGAATCTGGAAGAAATCATTGCTGAGGCGACAAGCTTGATGGACAGCATCGACGATCCCAATGAGCTGGAGAATGTCAAAGCGCGTTATCTTGGAAAAAGCGGAGTACTGACCGAACTGTTGAAAAGTTTGGGTAAGTTATCTGCGGAAGAGCGCCCGGCCATGGGTAGCCGCATTAACGAAGCTAAAAACATTCTGGAGGCAACGCTTAAGAATCGCAGGAATGCGATTCAAGAAAGGGAATTGAGCGCAAAATTGGCCGAAGAGGCGTTAGATATTACTTTACCGGGAAGGGGGATTGGGAAAGGCGGTTTGCACCCGGTAACACAAACACTGTCGCGGATTGAAGCATTATTTCATTCGGTCGGATTTAGCGTGGCATCTGGACCTGAAATCGAAACCGATTTTTATAATTTTACGGCACTGAATATTCCTGAGAATCATCCTGCCAGAGCTATGCACGATACGTTTTATGTCGATAATGGCAACTTATTGCGTACGCATACATCGCCAGTACAAATTCATTATATGCAAAATAATGAACCGCCGATTAAGGTGATTGCTCCCGGGCGGGTTTATCGCTGCGATTCCGATGTGACGCATACGCCGATGTTTCATCAAGTGGAAGGATTGTGGATCGATGAAAACGCCAATTTTTCCGCACTGAAAGGTATTTTGGCCGATTTCATGGCGAATTTCTTCGAGCGTGAAGACTTGCCAGTCAGATTCCGTCCATCGTTTTTCCCATTCACCGAGCCTTCTGCGGAAATGGATATTGGTTGTGTTATTTGCGATGGCAAAGGTTGTCGCGTTTGCAGTCATACCGGATGGCTCGAGGTTCTTGGATGCGGCATGGTGCATCCTAACGTTCTAAAGCATGTTGACATCGATAGCGAGCAATACACAGGCTTTGCTTTCGGTTTGGGCGTGGAGCGTTTAACGATGCTCAGATACGGTGTGAACGACTTGCGTTTATTTTTTGAAAACGACTTACGCTTCTTAAAGCAATTCAATTAATGCCGATCGCTTTTTCTTTGGTATAACAATTATTCGTCATGAAATTTTCTGAAAACTGGCTGCGTAGTTTTGTAAATCCATCATTGAATAGCGACGAACTTGCACATGCTTTAACAATGGCAGGCATTGAGGTTGAAAGTATCGAGCCAGTCGCATCGAGCTTCGATAAGGTTGTAGTGGCAGAAGTTATGGCAGTTGAGAAACACCCGACCGCAGATCGGCTCAAGGTTTGTTCGGTCAAATCTGGATTGTCCGAGGATGATTTATTGCAAATTGTATGCGGTGCATCCAATGTCGGCGTCGGTATTAAAGTGCCTTGTGCGCTTGTGGGCGCCAATTTGCCGGGATTGACCATCAAACAAGCGAAATTGCGCGGTATAGATTCCTATGGCATGTTATGTTCGGCCAAGGAGTTGGGCATCAGCGATGCTACCGACGGCCTGTTGCTATTGCCTGCAGATGCTCCGGTGGGTGAAGATTTTCGTCATTATTACGAATTGGAAGATCGGATTTTTACGTTAAGCTTGACACCCAATCGAGCTGATTGCCTTGGTATATGGGGTATAGCGCGAGAAGTCGCGGCAATTACTGCGACTCCGCTGCAAGCGGCGACAATTGATCCGGTAGCCAATAAAATCGATGAAACATTGTCGGTTCGAATAACCGCTGCAGATGCTTGCCCGCTATACTGTGGACGCATTGTGCGCAGTGTTAACGTTGCAGTTGCAACGCCGTTGTGGATGGTGCAACGATTGGAACGCAGCGGTATCCGGTCAATTAATCCGATTGTCGATATTACCAATTATGTGTTACTGGAGACAGGGCAACCGATACACGCTTTTGATTTGGCAAAAATCGAAAGCGGAATCGAAGTGCGTTATGCATCGTCTACAGAAAAAATAACCGTGCTGAACGGCAATCAAATCGGCTTGAATCCGGCAATGTTGCTGATAGCCGACGAGAAAAAGCCGCTGGCATTGGCGGGCGTCATGGGAGGGATAGAGAGCGGTGTGACGCAAGACACGACGGCCATATTTCTTGAAAGCGCTTTCTTTAACCCGCATGCAATCAGCGGCAAGTCGTTTCAATTGGGATTCAGCTCGGATTCCGCCTACCGATTTGAACGTGGTGTCGATTTCGATGCAACCAAGCGCGTGCTTGAGCGAGCAACGCAGTTGATACTCGCTATTTGCGGCGGTAAAGCAGGTCCGGTTTCGGAAGTGAAGAATCAACTGCCGCAGAGATCTCCCGTTCAAGTGCGGGTAAGTCGAGTTAAGCGAGTGCTTGGAATCGATATCGATCAACAGCAGATAGGCGAATATTTTAAGCGACTGGGATTTTCATATACTTTGCAGTGTGATGTTTTTAGCGTGTTACCGCCAAGCTATCGATTTGATTTGGCCATTGAAGAGGATTTTATTGAGGAATTGGCCCGGATTTATGGTTATGATCGAATTCCGATACATTACCCGCGCGCCGATATGGCTATGTTACCAGTTACCGAAACCAAGAACGATGCGCAGAAAATTAAGCAATTATTGGTAGCGCGGGATTATCAGGAGGTAATTAATTACGCTTTCGTTGATGCTGCGTGGGAACTCGATTTTTCCAATAATACATCGCCTGTCACATTAAAGAATCCGATTGCCAGTCAGATGAGCGTGATGCGAAGCACGCTCATCGGCGGTTTGGTGGCCAACTTACAATTTAATCTGAATCGCAAGCAAACCCGCGTACGGTTATTTGAAATGGGTTGTTGTTTTATCCGAGATCGCGACCATGACTGTCGGCAGGTAGAAAAAATTGCGGGACTTTGTTATGGCGATGCGGAATCGGAGCAATGGGGAGTATCCTCAAGAGCTGTCGATTTCTACGATATCAAATCCGATGTGGAAGTTTTGTTTGGCAACAATGCCATTCACTTTGAGAAATTTCTCCATTCTGCCTTACATCCCGGAAAATCGGCACAGGTTTATATTGCCGATAAAGCAGTCGGTTGGGTCGGCGAATTGCATCCGAATTGGCAAAGGAAATGCGGTTTGCAGAAAAATGCGATTATGTTCGAATTGGAATTGACGGGCTTAATGACTAAAACAATACCGACTGCAAAAGAAATTTCTAAATTTCCGCCTGTGCGGCGCGATATTGCAATTATTGTCGAAAATGATATTAGCGTATACTCGCTTCTGACCTGCATGTTTGCCGAGAAATCTTCAATAATATCGGATATATCGCTATTCGATATATATCGTGGCAAGGGTATGGAAAATAACAAAAAAAGTCTTGCATTCCGCTTTTTGTTACAAGATACTGAGAAAACATTGACGGATGACGAGGCTGATTTGGCCGTTACAAACCTGATCGGAATTTTAAGCGAGAAGTTTGGTGCGATATTACGAAATTGATGCGTTTCATGATAGGCAATAGTGTGTTGATTGAACCATGCGTGGAATTTTTGGCGGATTTTAATAGGGAAGATTTTATTTTCTGAATGTGCTGCGCGATTAATCGTTTAACTACAAATAATTAGGTCTATTAATAACTAAATGGAGTAAAGAATGGCGTTAACAAAAGCTGAACTGGCAGATTTATTATTTGAGAATGTTGGGCTCAACAAACGTGAAGCTAAAGATATGGTTGAGTCGTTTTACGAAGAAATACGTGTTGCTCTGCAAAATGGAGAAGGTGTAAAACTTTCCGGTTTCGGCAATTTTCAATTGCGTGCAAAACCGCAACGTCCGGGTAGGAATCCCAAGACAGGTGAAGAAATCCCCATTACCGCACGCCGCGTCGTTACTTTTCATGCCAGTCAAAAGCTGAAGACTTTGGTTGAGAAAAATTATCATGGAAAATCAGAAAACAAATAACCCGCTGCAACCTGTTTCAACAAAACGATATTTTACGATTGGAGAAGTGGGGGAATTATGCGGTGTCAAGCCTCACGTGCTGCGCTATTGGGAGCAAGAATTTGCTCAATTAAAACCGGTTAAGCGTCGTGGCAATCGTCGATACTATCAACATCAGGAAATAGCATTGATACGACGAATCAAAGAGTTGCTGTACGATCATGGTTTTACTATCAACGGCGCGCGCAATCATTTGGAACAAGCTGAGAACAGAACGATTGTTACGAATGGAAATGGTACAACTCCGTTACTTTTTGCTCCGGACCTAAGTCATATTCGACGTGAAATTAGCAGCATAGTATCGCAATTACGGGCGTGAGTTTTTCGGCATCGGTTGCTGAAGTTTGTATGCTTTGTTTGCTATAATCCCGCATTCGGGGCGTAGCGCAGCCTGGTAGCGTACTTGCATGGGGTGCAAGTGGTCGGAGGTTCAAATCCTCTCGCCCCGACCATTTGAACGATAATCTTTTTTTAAATACGATTGAAACTGAGTTTTATATACAGGAATGCGGTTTAAAGATTCAGTGAAGATCATACGTTTCTAAAATGCGCATATTACTCAGTAATGACGATGGTTACTTTGCGCCCGGACTGGTTTGTCTTGCTGAGGTACTCTCGGAAATTGCGGAAGTCGTCGTAGTTGCACCGGAGAGAGATCGTAGCGGATCCAGTAATTCACTCACGTTGGATCGTCCTTTAAGTTTGCACAAATCCCACAACGGTTTTTATTACGTCAATGGAACACCGACGGATTGTGTTCATTTGGCAGTTACAGGCATGCTTGAGGATATGCCGGATATGGTTATTTCCGGCATAAATAAAGGTGCGAATATGGGGGATGATACTATTTATTCAGGCACAGTCGCTGCCGCTACCGAAGGGTTTTTGCTGGGTATTCCATCTTTCGCCGTTTCTCTGGTCGATTCATCCAATGGCAATTACCGGACTGCCGCGCGTGTAGCGGCCGATATGGTGATGCGTTTCAAAAGACAGAAAATTTCCGGGGCCGTATTGTTGAATATCAATGTGCCGGACATCGACTATCGGTCGATAAAGGGAATGAAGGTTACTCGATTGGGGCGTCGACATAAAGCGGAGCCGGTGATTAAATCATCGAGTCCCCGAGGAGATGCGGTATATTGGGTCGGTGCTGCCGGTCCCGCGCAAGATGCGGGAGAAGGCACGGATTTTTGTGCGATTGCACATGATTTCGTGTCGGTTACGCCGTTGCAAATCGATTTGACTCGTTATGATCAGCAAGATTTCATAACATCATGGCTCAAAAGTTAGTGGGTTATGATGATTGGATCGATTGGGTGGGGATAGGGTGCTGATTGATGAGCGTTAAACACTCCGGCATCGGTATGACTTCTCAACGGACACGCATGCGAATGATAGAGCGTTTGCGTACCCAAGGAATTGCTGATGAAATCGTACTGACTGCAATGGGAGCAATCCCACGGCATATTTTTGTCGAGGAAGCTCTGGCAAGCCGTGCGTACGAAGATGTTTCCTTGCCGATCAATTATGGACAAACGATTTCAAGCCCTTGGATTGTTGCGCGCATGAGCGAATTGTTGCGCGCTAACTCCGGCTTGAGTAAGGTGTTGGAAATTGGTACCGGCTGTGGTTATCAAACTGCTGTGCTTGCGCAAATCGCAAAAAAAGTATATTCCATAGAACGTATTGGGCCGTTGCTGACACGCACACGAATTCGCTTGCAAGAATTGCAAATTAGAAATATCCATTTAAAACATGCGGATGGCATGCTTGGACTTGCAGAGGTGAGTTCGTTTGATGCTATCATCATAGCAGCGGTGATGACGCATGTTCCAGCGCCATTGCTGGAACAATTGGAAATCGGTGGCAGAATGGTTTTTCCCAAAGGAACACAAAAACAGAATTTATGTGTTATTGAGCGAACGGTGCAAGGCTATACCGAAACTGTTTTGGAAGAAGTTAATTTTGTCCCTTTACTATCAGGGGTTATAAAAAAATAGTGGCGCAGGAATGATTAACATGACAAATTATGCTGATTGTAATAAAAACAACGTAGCTATTGCTTTCTTTAAAAGAAAGCTGGTTTTGTTGTCAGTTAAATTTTGTTTGCTTAGTGCGGTGTGCTTATTATTCATCGGATGCAGTACCACGCAACCGCCTGTTCCGGTAGTCGATCGAGTAAAAAACCAAGCACCCGAAACGGCAAAACCGCGAGATAGCGATACTGCGGACGGTCAAGTATATACCGTACAAAAAGGCGATACGCTCTATGCGATTGCACTCAATCACGGAGTCGATTACAAGAAATTGGTTGAATGGAATGGTATTGTCGATCCGAATTCGATCAGACCCGGTCAGAAAATTAATCTTGGTATCCCGGTAACTAATGAATCAAAACCGACTTTGTATGCAGTGCCTCAGCAACCGGTCACGACAACACTGGAGCCGGATGTTCGGCAATCAGAATTACCGCAAGCCACCGATCAGGAAAATGCAACCAATCCGACCATAAGCAACGACAAGTTAAAAACAAGCCCCAAAGCGATCAAGCTGCCTTACTCGGAACAAAATGCTGCGCGATTGCAACACCCGCCAACCACCAACTTATCACCCGGAGTTACTGCAGCAGCATCGCCAACAGTTGGCAGCAATAACGCTAAAATTGAATTTGAACCGCAGCCAAAGGATAAAACAAATCAATCGATTGCCGACTGGATGTGGCCAACAAACGGAAAGTTATTGTCAGCGTTCTCAAAGAATTCAAAAGGTGTAAAGATTTCAGGACAAGCAGGGCAGCCGATAGTCGCTTCCGCAGCGGGGGTGGTTGTTTATAGCGGTAACGGCTTACGCGGATACGGCAATTTGATCATCATCAAGCATGACGATACATACCTAAGTGCTTATGCGCATAACAATAAACTCTTAGTAAAAGAAGGCGAGGCAGTCGTGAAGGGGCAAAAAATCGCCGAGATGGGCAATACCGATAGCGATACGATACAGTTACACTTCGAGATACGCAAAAACAGTAAGCCGGTCGATCCTTTAGAATATTTACCCCAACAATCTTGACATGTAGTAGTTGTGACCCGATCTGACAGTTACCCGATTTGACGCTGTGCCTGTTAGATCAAATTCAGTTATTCAATGTAGTGATTTTATCGTCCCCCACCTCCTTTGCGTCAATTA